>JARRLI010000143.1:0-4743 GCA_037387145.1 Robiginitalea sp.
ATCCTGCTCACGGACGGGGTTAACAACGCTGGATTTATTGAGCCCCAGACAGCTGCGGACCTGGCGTTGGAATACAATATCAAGACCTATACAATAGGCCTTGGTACCAATGGAAATGCCCTCTCGCCGATCGGATATAATGCGGACGGCACCTTCCGGTATGGGATGCGACAGGTAGAAATCGACGAATCCCTTTTACAGGTAATTGCCGAATCTACAGGAGGCCAATATTTCAGGGCAACGGACAATGAAAAGCTCGAGGAGATCTACGAGGAGATCAACAAACTTGAGAAAACGGAAATAGAGGAATTCAAATACTATCGGTATGAAGAAAAATTCCGTTCCTGGGTACTACTGGCGGGCGGGTTGCTTTTACTGGAATGGGTTCTGAGGATCACGTTATTTCGAAGTTTTATCTAAGACACTATGATACAACTCGATGAAAAAATATACTTCTATCTGCTGGGCATATTGCCCTTGCTGCTGGTAGTGTATGTTGTTCATCATCTTTGGAAACGCCGGACACAGCGTAAGTTTGCAGACCCGGCACTCCTGCGCCAGCTCGCTCCCGACAGGTCCCAGTTCAAACCCCAGTTGAAACTCATACTCTTCTTGCTGGCTCTGGCATTCCTGACCGTGGGTCTTGTCAATCCCAAAATGGGGACGAAGCTGGAAACGGTAAAAAGGGAAGGTGTGGATATTGTTTTTGCAGTAGATGTTTCCAAAAGTATGCTTGCAGAAGACATTGCGCCAAATAGGCTGGAAAAAGGCAAGCGGATTGTTTCCGAGATCATCAATGAACTGGGCAGCGACCGGGTGGGCATTATTGCCTATGCGGGACAGGCCTATCCCCAACTGCCGATAACTACAGATTACGGGGCTGCCAAAATGTTCCTTCAGAGCCTGAATACAGATATGCTTTCTTCCCAGGGGACAGCCATAAACGAGGCCATAAAACTGGCTTCCACCTATTATGATGATGAAGAACAGACCAACCGTGTTCTGCTGATAATTTCAGATGGGGAGGACCACTCGGAAGGGGCTGTTCTGGATGCCGTAGAACTAGCAACAGAGCAAGGTATCCGCATTTACACCATTGGCATTGGGCAGGCTAAAGGCGGTCCTATCCCAATTAAGCGAAACGGGGTCCTGGAATCGCTTAAAAAAGATTCCGAAGGGGAAGTAGTGATCACCAGGCTCAATGAGGAAATACTGATGGAAATCGCCTCCGACGGGAACGGCGACTATATAAATGGTGAAAGCACTTCTGAAGTGGTATCAATCATCAAGGAAACCCTGGGTCAGATGGACAAGAAGGAATTTGAAGCCAAGCAGTTCGCAGAGTTCAAAGACCAGTTTCAGTGGTTCCTGGGAGCAGCCCTATTATTGTTGTTCCTCGATATCTTTGTCCTTGAACGGAAAACTGCCTGGTTGAGAAAACTGGATTTATTCAATGAAAAAAATGCAGGTTAGATGAAAAGGATGCTGTTATTATTGGGAATGTGTGTACCCCTCTGGCTTTCTGCTCAGCAGAATACTGAACCCGATCCCAGGGCCTTGGAGGAATCCCGGAAACTGACATGGGAAGCCAACAGGGATCTGGCTTCCGAAGATTTCATAAATGCCGAAGCCAAGTATCGCAGGGCTATCTCCAAAAGTGAAGAAAATCCGGCAGCCCCCTATAACCTGGGTAATGCCTATTATGAGAGCGATAGTTACAGTGAGGCTTTCGGCCGTTTCAAGGAGGCAGGGGACCGGGCGAGCGATAAGTCTGGAAAACACATGGCCTATCACAATATGGGCAATGTGTTTATGCAGCGCAAAGAATATGAAAAAGCCATCGAAGCGTATAAGGAAGCTCTCAGGAATAATCCCGGGGATGAAGAGACCCGTTATAATCTTGCACTGGCCAAGGAATTACTGAAGAAGGACCCACAGCAGCAGCAGAACGATCAGGACAAGGAAGATCAACAACAGGAAGACCAGAAAGAAGAGCAAGAGCAGAATCAGGATCAAAATGAAGGCGGGCAGGACCAGGAAGAAAAAGAGGATCAAAGCGAGCAGGATGGAGATTCTGAAAAAGAAGAAAATAAGGAAGGTGAAGGTCCCGAAAAGGAGGAAAAACAACAAAAGCCAAATCCGGATCAGCAGGACGAACAGGAAACACCACCAAGGCCAAACCAACTATCTCCCCAGCAGATAGAGAACTTGCTCGAGGCTATGGAAAATGAAGAGAAAAAAGTCAAGGAAAAGATCGACGCCCAAAAAGTAAAAGGACCCAAGGTAAAAAAAGAAAAAGACTGGTAATTGAAGTTACTCAGGAGACATATAACCCTGGCATTGCTGCTTTTAGCCACCGCCTTTCCATTACAGGCCCAGGAAAAGGAGGAGGTCACTTTTGAGCTCAGCCTCAGCAAAGAGCGCCTCGGAGTAAATGAGCGCCTTCGGGCCGATTTTAAGATGAACCGGGACGGGGATAATTTTGTGCCTCCGGATTTTGAGGGTTTCCGAATCCTGATGGGACCTTCCCAGGCGATCAGTTCTTCCTGGATCAATGGAGTACGGTCTTATTCCAAAACCTATTCCTACACACTGGCACCACTATCCAAAGGCACCTTTACCATGGGCCAGGCCAGTATCATGATCGATGGGGACACCTACAAGACCATTCCAAGAAAGGTTACGGTTACCGAAGCTGTGGACGATCCGAACGGTGATTCGTCTGCGGACCAGATCGTTGATCAAAACCTGCATCTCATCGCAGAGGTCTCCAAGGCAACCCCCTATATGAACGAACCCATCAGTGTGGTTTATAAACTTTTTGTGAGTCCTTCCATTGTCGTGTCGAATTTCAGGCCGCTTGATAATCCCAAATACAATAATTTCTGGAGTCATGACATCCCTTTATCCAGATATAATATTGAAGAGGGGATCTATAAAGGAAAACCCTACCGGTTCGTGGTCTTAAAGCGCGTGGTGCTTTATCCACAGAAAAGCGGGGCACTGGAAATCGAACCCCTGGCTTTGGACGTTTCCCTGGAGGTCCCCACAGAAAGAAGGGATTTTTTTGGCGGGCGGATCTATTCTAAAACCAATAAGGTGGTCTCGGCCGGGAAGCGGACTATACAAGTAAAATCCCTGCCTGAACAAGGCCGGCCAGTCGATTTCAATGGGGCGGTTGGTGAATTTAATTTTTCGGTAACCACTACCAAGGACGCCCTTAATGCATCCGAATCCCTTCAGGCTATGGTTACTGTTGAAGGAAACGGGAACCTTAAACTTTTTCAACTCCCCAAACTGAATCTGCCCAGCGCACTGGAGGTTTATGAGCCGGAATTCAAAGAAAATGTTCGTACCAACCTGGCAGGAATGCAGGGAAGTGTTTCAGAGGAGTATACCATTGTTCCAAGTTATCAGGGGAAATACCCAATCCCTTCGATCTCTTTTTCCTATTTCAATCCCAAGACTGAAAAGTACGAACGCCAGAGTTCGGGTGAAATTACCATCAATGTCCTGGAAGGCCCAAAACCCACTTCTGAGGAGTCCCCTGCTGAGACTACTCCTAAAAGCGTGGTTCAGGCAGGTGATCAATTTTATTTCATTAAGCTAGAGCCGGACCTTACCCCCCGGAAATGGCTTCCGTTTTTCGGATCTTCGACTCACTTTACATGGCTGTTCGCGCCATTGCTGATCATCCCGCTGTTCATTTTGTTCCGCCGGAAGAAAGACGCCAGGGCCCGGGATATTGAGGGGCTTCGTGTCCGAAAGGCCAACAGGTTGGCCAGGAAATATCTCTCCAAGGCAAAAAGCATGCTGGGAGATAAAGATGCCTTCTATGTGGCCCTTGAGAAAGCCCTGCACAATTATCTCAAAGCCAAATTGAAAATTGAAACTTCCGAATTTGCTAAGGATAAGATACGTGACCTTCTTACAGAGAGGGCTGTGGACCAATCGGCCATAGATGGCTTTATTGGCCTGCTCGAGAATTGTGAAATGGCCCGCTATAGTCCCTTTTCAAGGGTACAGATGGAACAGGATTATAATAAAGCCAGCGAAGTCATTACCATCATGGATAAAAAACTATAATATGAACGCATTCCTGCGGAAATCCTGTTTTTTTATTTTTATCCTGCACGCCATGGTAGTGTTCGGACAGCCAGAAGCGCTTTTTGAAAAAGCCACACAAGCGTACAATCAGGGGAATTACGATGAGGCACTTTCCTACTATCAGGAAGTCCTCGATACCGGATCCCATTCTGCTGCCCTGTGCACTGCTATTAAATCCAAATGATCCTGAGATCCTGAATAATTTGGTGTTTGCAAGAAACATGACCCTCGATGCCATCGCTCCTTTACCCCAATCCGACCTGGAGAAACTCTACAGAAATTTCCTCTATGCTTTCTCTATGGATGGCTGGGCGGTAATAGGGATCATCTTCGGGCTGCTTTTTGTGCTCGCCTATTTGTTCTTCTTAGGCAGCAGGGCACCAAACAAAAAAAGGATCGCCCTTATCAGCAGCCTTGTGGCACTGGTGCTGGCTGTGAGCAGTACACTTTTTTCCTTTCTTAGTTACCAGGCCTACCAGAAGGATCAACCTGCAATAATATATGCCCGGGAAATACCAGTCAGATCTGAACCAAATGAACGAAGTGAAGCCATCTTCCTTCTTCATGAAGGAACCAAGGTACAGGTACGGGACTCCCTGAATAACTGGCAGAAAATAAAACTTGCCGACGGACAGG
>JARRLI010000144.1:0-4229 GCA_037387145.1 Robiginitalea sp.
GCAAGATGAGACCCCAGCTTTTCGTAAAGGCGGTAGTGCTTCCCGGATTTGAAAAGGTCGATGTCAAAATCTGTTAATAGACTGTATGCCTGTACGTTACCCATGCTTTCTCAGTGTTTGTCGTTGATAATGCTTCGAATCCCCTCCAGTGGGATCACAGCCCAATCCGGGCGGGAATTCATTTCATAACCCAGCTCATATACAGCCTTCTCCAGCATACAGTATTTCAGCAAAAAAATGCGTTCGGCACTATACCCGATATTGATGTTGTGATCCTGAATAAGCTCTACATAGGTTTCCAGAAAAACACCTATGAAATACCTGTAGAGGAGTTCCCCAGCCTGAAAGAGATCCTCCCTTGAATAGGGGTACTCTTCTCCGCGGTTAAAAATGGTAGCGTACACCGCGTAATGAAAGGAGCGGAAAAGCCCGGCTATGTCCTTTAGGGGGGGTTGTTTGACCTTACGGTCGCGTATAGTGCTTTCGGGTTCCCCTTCAAAGTCCAGGAGGTAAAAATCATCTCCACGGACCAGGATTTGCCCCAGGTGGTAATCCCCGTGGACCCGGAGGCGTTCGCCTTTAAGTTTGGTCCAGTCGAAATTCACAAAACGCTTTCGGATCTCGTTCTTCCGTTCCAGGAATTCATTTGCCAGTTCGAGTGCCGGGCCCTTCAACCGCTGCAGGTTGTTTTCCACCGTGTTCAGGCGGTTCTGAAACATGTATAGCAGGCGGTTCTTAAGCCATACCTCGTAATCCCCGTTAAACCGTTCAGGAGTGAAGGCAGTATCCTCGAACTCAGATCCAAGGGCGATATGCATCTCAGCGGTCCGCTGTGCCAGTCTCTGTAGCTTCAGAAAGATATTAAGTCCTGCCCAGTCGATTATTTCCGGCTGCACTTCCCGGATCTTCAGGCGGCGGAACAACTCGACCTCAGGGAGGGAATCTATCCGTATTCCCTTGTACTCCAGGTTCGAAAAGATCTTGTGCAGTTCGCTGAGCATAAATTCCCAGGCATCCCCCTGGTTAGGCACCATTTCCTGCATCAGGGCAATGGTTACGCTGACGTTGTCCGCATCCTGAATACTGAGGCTTCCCTGATAGGCAGGGGTATTCCTGAATTCCTTGCGTTCAGAGAGGAATCGACTCATTTCGTAATCCGGGTTCTTATCGGCGTAGATGCGCCTGAAGAATTTGATTACCGATTTCCCGTTGATAATGACCGATGTATTGCTTTGTTCCAGCCCCATGAACTTTGAAGACTCATAGGGGGCAGGCTCAAAGGTAAGGCTGCGGTGGTAGCGGACCCTTGTGGTGTCATTTAGCTCTGCCGTAATTATGCGTTCATATACCAGGCGGCGGAATGCTTCCAGGTTCACCGCATCAATTATGAAGCCATCCACCCCGTTGATGCATACCGGCAGGATGCGCTCCTTCTCCGCAAAACTTTCGTCCGAAACAAAGGCGATAGGCAGGAAATAATGCTGGTAGAACGCCTCCTCAAAATTCACTTCCAATAGCAAGCCATAATACACTTCTTCCCGTTGCTGTATCCGGAAATATTCCCGTAACTCAATATATTTAAGGAAACTGGATTTACCGCCGTACCACCGTTGCTGCTGAATATACTCTTCCAGGACATCAGAGAGAAAGACCTCGGTGAAATTCCCCTGTTCCATTAGTTGTTCCCAGGGGACTTCAAAGCGGTAAACGGGTTTATTGGCAGTATCAGATTCCTTTTTATTCATACAGGCGAAATACTATCTTATGTTAAATAGATGAATGGGCAAATCCGGCTGCAGGGCCACAAAATTCCATTCGGCCTCCCAGTGGTAACTGGTACGGGTCAGCAGATCATGCATTTCCATTCGGGTGCCCGGGCTGACCTCAAGCTTATCCAGCGGAAGCTGTACATAACCCTGCTGACTGTGTTCAGGATCCAGGCTGATCACAATCAGGATCCGGTCCTGTCCGGAATCATCCCATTTGTAAAATGCAAGCAACTGATCGTTCTCCAGGGCACAGAACCTGATATTATTGGTCTGCTGCAGCGCCGGATGCGCTTTCCGGATTTCATTGATCCTGCCGATGATATGGGTCAATTTGTTTTCAACAGACCAGTCCCAGGATTTAATCTCGTATTTTTCCGAATGCAAGTACTCCTCTTTGGGCGGGAGCGGATCGGTAACCATATGCTCAAACACAGGTCCATAGATCCCAATATTCCCGCAGAGCGTTGCCGCCAGCGCATACCGGATCATATGCATAGATTCCCCAGCCCCCCATAAATGGTACGGATTGATGTCCGGAGTATTCGGCCAGAAATTGGGCCGGTAATATTCCCGCATTTCGGTTTGGGTGAGCTCTAGCATGTATTCGATTAATTCGTGCTTGTGCACCCGCCAGGTAAAATAGGTATAGGACTGGCTGAAGCCCTGCTTGGCCAGTTGCTGCATAACCTTCGGACGGGAAAAGGCTTCTGCCAGGAACAGTACCTCGGGGTGCTTTTTCTTCACCTCGGATATCAACCAGTGCCAGAAATAATAAGGTTTCGTATGTGGATTGTCTACGCGGAAAACAGTAACCCCAAAACCTACCCACTGCAGGGTTACTTCCAGGAGTTCGTTCCAGAGTGCCTTATAGTGGGGAGATTCAAACCAGAAATTGACAATATCCTGATATTTCTTGGGAGGGTTCTCAGCATACTGAATGGTCCCGTCAGGGCGGCGCCTGAACCATTCGGGATGTTCGGTGATGTAGGGATGGTCAGGGGCTGCCTGAAACGCCAGGTCCATGGCAATTTCCATACCCATTTCCCCGGCTTTGCGGATAAGTTTGCGGAAGTCCTTCTCTGAGCCTAATTCCGGATGCAGGTGGCGGTGCCCGCCCAGGTGGGATCCGATGGCCCAGGGTACTCCGGAATCACCCTCCTGTGCCTCGGTAGTGTTGTTCTTGCCCTTTCGGTTGACCTCTCCTATGGGGTGTACAGGGGGTAAGTACAATGTGTCAAAACCCATTTTCGCAATCCTGGGAAGGAGACGTTCACAATCCTTGAAGGTACCGTGCTTCCCCGGCTCAGTCCCCGCCGACCTCGGAAAGAATTCATACCAGGTAGAGAAAATGGCCTTTTGCCTATCCACATAGACTTCCAGGGTTTTAGAGGTGTTGGCCAGCAAGCGCTGCGGATAGTTCAAAAACAATGTATGCAGCCGTGGTGCCGTTGCTTCCCGGGTCGCATCTTCATAAGTTGATTCGGATTGAAAATCTGATATAAGTGACCTGAGGTATTTCTTATCTTCCGCCGGTGCCTTTTTTCCGAGATATTCCAGATACTGCACCCCATCTAGCAGTTCACTGCGAACGTGCTGGCCGTCATCGATTTTCGCTTCGATCCCGTGCTGCCAGTTCAGTGCGTAGTCTACCCAGGCGCGAACCCTGTACTGGTAGAATCCCTGGCGGGTTACCGTGAAGGAGGCCTCCCACCGGTCATTCTCCAGGGAGTGCATCCGCACTTCCCTCCATTTTCGTTCTGACTGATGTTTGTAAAGCACTTCAGCCTGCATTACATCGTGTCCGTCCGGCAGGATATCTGCAGAAACTAGGACCTCTTCTCCCACCACCCGCTTTATAAAAAAAGACCCGCAATCCAGCTGGGGTCGGATGTCATCAATAACTACACGTTCTTGTCTGAACATAGCTGCTTGTGCCAGTTAAATCTAATTCGGCCTAAATATATGAATTAAAGCGGTATTCCACTCCGGGATCCCGGGGCTTGTAAATGGTGTAAAGGCCCATTGTGTATCTGTTCATAGCGAATAAAAGATCAGCAAAACTATCCGGCCGCCTCCATGTTGATCACAGCCTCATCATGGACACGCATGGTTAGAAGCCCCGCCAGGATCATGGCTACCCCACCGACCACCAGGGCGTAAATCGGCTGGTTGTCGAAGAAACTGTTTACCAGGAACCCCAGGACAGTAGCTGCTACCATTTGCGGAATCACGATAAAGAAATTGAACACTCCCATATAATAACCCATTTTTTTCGGGGGGAGGGCACCGGCGAGCATGGCATAGGGTACCGAGAGAATGCTTGCCCAGGCAATCCCGACCCCGACCATCGACAACAGCAACCACTGGGGCGTACCGATAAAGTAGATGGAAATCAGTCCGAGCCCGCCGAGGATCAGGGCAATGAGATGTGTAAATTTCCGGCGGGTCTTTTTTGCCAAT
>JARRLI010000145.1:0-5234 GCA_037387145.1 Robiginitalea sp.
TTCCGCTTCAAAAGGGGCCCTGGAGCTGGTTAGCGAGGCATACCGCATGGAGATCCGTAAATTTGGGATACGGATGACCACGCTGGCCCCTGGAGATTACGCTACGAATATTGCGGACCGGCGCTTTCACAGTCCGGTTCTCAAGGGTAGCCCTTATGAGGATTCCTATGGGGAAAGCCTTCGGTTGATGGACGCACATGTAAGTGAGGGGAATGACCCGGAAGAGGTAGCAAAAAAAGTATATCGGATCTTGCAGAAGAAAAATCCGAGGGTGCATTATACCGTGGGTAGTCCTATGCAAAGATTCTCCTTAGTTCTAAAGAAAATCCTTCCGGATAAAATCTATGAGCGGCTGTTGTTGAACCATTATAAATTGTAGTTTTGCCGCTGAACGCGAAAGCTGATTTATAACCGAAAACGCACTCCTACTATGAAGTTTTTTATCGACACTGCCAACCTTGATCAAATACGTGAGGCCCAGGAACTCGGAGTTCTGGATGGGGTTACCACGAATCCGTCTCTGATGGCCAAAGAAGGTATTACTGGTAAGAACAATATCCTCAAGCACTATGTCGATATCTGCAATCTAGTGGATGGAGATGTATCAGCCGAAGTAATCGGTACCCAATACGACCAAATGATCCGTGAAGGGGAGGAATTAGCGGAGCTTCATGAGCAGATCGTGGTCAAGGTCCCCATGATACGTGATGGTGTGAAGGCACTGCGGTACTTTTCCCAACAGGGGATCAGTACGAATTGTACCCTGGTATTTTCACCAGGGCAGGCGCTTTTGGCCGCCAAGGCCGGGGCCACATATGTATCCCCTTTTATTGGCCGGCTGGATGACATTTCTTCAGATGGTCTTAGCCTGATATCAGAAATTCGCGAGATTTATGACAATTTCGCTTTCGAGACGCAGATTCTGGCTGCTTCAGTAAGACACACAATGCATATCATTGATTGTGCTAAACTTGGAGCAGATGTCATGACGGGCCCACTTTCTTCCATAGAAGGCTTGCTAAAACATCCTCTAACAGATATTGGATTGGAGAAATTCCTGGCGGATTACCGAAAAGGGAAAGCTACTCAGAGCCGTCATTGAAAGGTACTTAGAACGAGGTATGCAGGTTTGCAAACCCATCCACGATTTTTCCATCCCGGCAGAGTATGCTCTTATAGGGATCATAAACCACCAAAGTGTGCGAAAATTTTTCGAAATCAGATGCCCAGAACTGGTCCTTGGTATCCAGGCTGTACGTTTTTAACATTGATTTCCAGCGGTTTTTTTCGGTTTGAAGACAGATGCCAATAAACCGATATCCCTGATAATTTTCCCTAAGATTGTATACCCTGCGGGTAATATTGGACAGGTGGTGCTGCTGGGGTCCTGACCAGAAATAAAATACAACGGGCCCTTCTGCACCTATCTCCTTAAGGGATATGATATTGCCCTCGGAATTCTCCACCTGCAGGTCCGGCAGGTCCTGATCCGGCCGCAATTTTTGGATCGCCTGGCTTAAACCTTCAATTTCTTTCGAATGCCGGTTATTCTCCGACAGACGGTGGAAATCCTCCATAAAGGCCTCCAGGTTTTCATTGGAATCATACTTGAGGAGGTAATCAAAGGCCACCGTCCTGAAGAGGTTGTCTCTGAGCGCTTCACCCGTAACAAGACTATCTATCAGGTTCAGCTGATGGCGGTTGAAATGCAATTGGTTTAATACCTTGTCATCCCTTATTTCACAGACTCCCCGACAACCCATGTATGCCAGGTTCCCGATGTGGTAAATCATAAAATCGTGATAGGGTTTTAAAAATGTCAGCGTAGGATCGTCATATGAAATCTCATCCCTGTAGGCATAAAAATCATCTGGCAGTTCATGCAGACTTCCATCACCGGTAATTTTTCTGTGCCAAAAAGGATATTTTTCGCGGTAGAGGTAATGTTGATATAGAATACTGGCATGTGCCGTATGATAGGCCTTGTCAGATATCAGAAATTCTATTCGAAGATCATCCAGATCTTTCAACTTCCTCATCTTGATGGAATCGAGTTTTGAAGAAAAAACTTGCGGTTCCATGGGAATCAGATACTCCCTGATAAAACCTTGCTCTGCTTCTGCCTCCAGAAAGAAATCAATCAGAAAATTATTGATGCCTTCACTGGTTCCGGAAAATACAAGGGATTCGTCAAAGGCAAAAGTGTTGAGTCGGATCTGCAGGCTATCTCCTTCTTCCAGGTAAACGTATTGGAACTCGGGTTTGTGTCTGAAGTTGTATAATCCTGATTGAAGGGAATCCAGCGTAAAGGAAAATCGGTTTTGATTGTCCAGTCGGGCTGAATCAATAGGTTGTTCACCTTTGAAGAGAATGACCAGTGAATCTGTGGGGTTTACAATTTCCCCAGCGAAAAAGGCAGGGTTACCTTGCTCCTGATTCTCTGTACAGCCAATAACCCCCGATAAAATAAGTAAAAGTAGAAATCTTACCATACAATCTTTCTCCTCCTGACACAACAAAACTAAGTAAACAGGAATACGACCCCTGTTAATGGCTAGTTAAAAAGTGTTGTGTGCACATATCCCAACCCCTTATTTAACATGGAGTTTTGATAGTTCAGAAGGTTAATTTTATGTAATTTTGCAAAAATTTAAAAAACATACATGTTAGCTGTTTCAAACCTTTCGGTTCAGTTTGGTAAACGCGTTTTGTTCGACGAGGTAAATGTCACATTTACTCCGGGGAACTGCTATGGAGTGATTGGGGCCAACGGCGCCGGAAAATCTACCTTTTTAAAAATTTTGTCGGGGACAGTAGACCCTACCTCCGGCAGCATACACCTGGAGCCAGGCAAGCGGATGTCTGTACTGGAACAGAACCACAACGCCTACGACACCCATCCGGTACTGGAAACGGTTCTGATGGGCAATAAGCCATTATTCGACATAAAGACGGAAATGGATGCTCTCTATGCCGATTATGACGATGCCAATGCAGACCGGATAGGAGAACTACAGGTGGCTTTTGAAGAAATGAATGGCTGGAATGCGGAAAGCGATGCAGCAGCCCTTCTTTCGAATCTGGGTATAAATGAAGAATTGCACTATAGTCCCATGTCGGACCTGGATTCCAAACTCAAAGTAAGGGTATTGCTGGCCCAGGCGCTCTTCGGTACGCCTGACGTACTGGTTATGGACGAACCGACAAACGATTTGGACTACGACACCATCCAATGGCTGGAAAATTTTCTGGCAGACTACGACAACCTGGTTATCGTGGTTTCGCACGACAGACATTTCCTGGATGCCGTATGCACGCATGTAGCAGATATAGATTTTGGCAAGATCAACCTCTTTAGCGGGAACTATACATTCTGGTATGAAAGCAGCCAATTGGCGGCTCGACAGCGCGCACAGCAAAACCGAAAAGCCGAAGAAAAGGCAAAAGAGCTCCAGGAGTTCATCCTGCGTTTCAGTGCAAATGTGGCCAAGAGTAAACAGGCGACCTCCCGAAAGAAAATGCTTGAAAAACTCCGTGTGGAAGATATACGTCCCTCCAGCCGTCGCTATCCTGCAATTATTTTTGACCAGGAACGTGAGGCGGGCGATCAGATCCTTCATGTGGAAGGGATGTCTGCTAGGAGTGAAGAAGGGGAGTGGTTGTTTCGCAAGGGAGACCTGAATCTGGCCAAGGGTGATAAAGTTGCCCTGATTTCAAGGGATTCAAGGGCTACGACCGCCTTTTATGAAATCATTTCTGGTAAGCGGCAACCTGAGGAGGGAACCTATTCCTGGGGTGTGACCACCTCCAGGTCCTACCTTCCTTCTGATAACAGTGGCTATTTCGGAGAAGACATGAATCTGGTAGATTGGTTGCGGCAATGGGCAAAAACCCAGGAGGAGAAAGAGGAAGTATATCTCAGGGGTTTTCTCGGAAAAATGTTATTCAGTGGGGAGGAAGCCTTGAAAAATTGCACCGTACTCTCCGGGGGTGAAAAGGTGCGTTGCATGTTGAGCCGAATGATGCTCCTGCGTGCTAACGTACTCCTGTTGGATGAACCTACCAACCACTTAGACCTGGAAAGTATAACCGCATTTAACAACTCCCTAAAGCAATTCAAAGGCACGGTCATTTTTACGACTCACGACCATCAATTCGCCCAAACCGTGGCAAATCGCATAATAGAACTCAGTCCGTCCCGTACATTGGACAGGTACCTCTCCTTTGATGAATACATGACAAATCCCTCCCTAAAGGAACAACGGGACAAACTGTATCAGGTACCGGTCTGATTATTCAGTGCATTCAAGTTTGAAGGGGGATCACCTCCCGCTGTTCAAATCGTGTGAGGTATCAGGCGTTAAAATATTTGTTATTCCAGATCGCAGGATTGAAGTTCTTCCCCAGAGCGAAACCATAGTAAATAACGATAGCTGCCACTGATTTGAACATAAAAAAGAAGATGATCCAGAATTCGGCCGTACTGCTGCTTTTCGTAAACAAACCGTCTGGTACCAGCATGGTAAGAAGACAGCTGATAAGTACCACCAAAAAGGTCAGGTTCACAATGTTCTTAAATGGCCAAACAAGCCATTTCCTCAGCGGGTGCAGGTCATTGCCCCATTTATGCACCAGGTAAAAATAATCGTTCCCCATAGGCACAAATAATAAAGGGTCATCCTTGTCCTCCAATTTGAAAAGCCGCGATGGGGCCATAACCTTTAAAGATTCGAGCTTGGTAGTATGCCTCTCTTCCAAATCGGTGATGGCATCCAAAGCTTCATCTGGAAGTGCGGGCTTAAAATAACCGATGTCCAGGAAACGTAAACGGTAATCGATGCAGATGGAACGAATATGCTCCAGGTGATAGATGCGGGTAGTATCCAGGTGGTCAAAATAAAATCGATTGGCAGGTACCCCTGATTCTTGTTCCGGCACAACACTACTGCCCGGACTTGCAAGGATTTTGGCCTCTTGCAGGATACGCTGCAAAGCTGCCTTATTCTCATTCCTATCCCTTTCCAGGCTTAACCTAGCCTCAATGTCAGTTCTCCTCAAAATTTTCTTTTTTAGCAATACTTCAAAAATAAAGAATGATAAGGGTCATGTCAACCGTGCAACAGATTTATAAAATGTTAAATAAATGTTAAATATAAACACACAGGTGAGTTAAAAATCCTTCAATTATCATAAAAGCTCTATTTTGTCGAGGAAAGTGGACCGTTTATCGACAC
>JARRLI010000146.1:0-4200 GCA_037387145.1 Robiginitalea sp.
GGGGTATGCTGTGATGATCAATTCCAGTGGGACCAATCCGGGTAAATACATCAGTGGCATCCATGGAATCCTGGGTAAGGTGAAGGACCCAAAAAAAGAAGAGAAGACGGAATCCAGGGACCTGGACCAATACACAGGATACTATAACTCCATGCCGTGGTCCAGCGAAGAATATATCGGAACCTGGAGTGGGAAACTTGTGATCCTTGACCTGCCCGCAGACAACCCTGCAAATGCCATGACCATATTCAAACATATGGAGGGAGATACCTTTCGACGTGTACGGAACAACGGCGAACTGGGTGAAACCCTTGTGTTCGAACGAGACCAAAACGGCTCCATCACCCGCTACAAGCGGCACGGGAATTATTCCCAAAGAACAGGACGCTAAAATGCCCTGGGGGCAAATCTGTGTACAGATCACCCTGGGTTTTAACAACTGGGGTCTTGGGAATAATGAATTGTTCATTTTAACTATTGTGCTTCTCCCTGAACAGCCTAAATGCGCAGTGATTGCTTTTAATTCTTTGGACAGAGTCTCTTTAATAAAATTGTATTAATTTGCCAATTCCTAACCTGCCTAAACAGCCTTATTTAACTGGAAAGCCCCATTGCACTCTAATGTAAACTACAAATAATGAGATCAGCTTTTATTTTCCTGCTCCTGGTCTTCTTTGCTTCCTGCAAGGATAAGCAGCAGGCTGCCCAAATGCCACCCCCTGAAATCCCGGTTTTCGAGGCAACACAACAGGATGTACCGATTTTCAACGAACTGGTCGGACAGATCTATGGTCTCAAGGATATTCCGATACGCGCACGCGTAGATGGCTACCTGCAGAAAATTTCCTTTGAAGAAGGTTCCCAGGTGAAGCAGGGACAATTGTTGTACTCCATCGATCCGGACCCATATCTTGCTGAAGTTGCGGCCAGAGAGAGTAAAGTTGCCGAGGCCAGGACTATGATGGTAAATGCCAAGAACGAACTGGAAAGGTATATCCCCCTGGCGAAGATGAATGCTGTAAGCCAGAGTGATCTCGATGCTGCTCAAGCCTCCTACGATGCCTCGACGGCCAATGTGGAAGCGGCCAAGGCAAACCTGAAGCAGGCCCAGATCAAGCTAGGGTATTGTTCCATAAAAGCACCCATTGATGGGCTCATCGGCGCTACTGAAGCACGGGAGGGGGAATACGTAGGTCGCGACCCCAATCCGGTGATCCTCAATACACTCTCCCGCATCGATACGGTACGAGTCCAATTCTCCATCTCGGAAGCCAAGTACCTGGAACTCGCCAGGGCATATACCGAGGGCAGGACACCAGAAGATGTAAGACGTGAGGTAGAAGAAGGCAGCATGAAACCTTATATCGAACTTATCCTGGCAGATGGTTCACTTTTTGAGGAAAAGGGCATTATTGATTTCGTCAACAGCCAGATTAATTCTTCTACGGGTTCCCTGTTAATCCAGGCGAGCTTTCCAAATCCAAACCGGCTTTTACGTCCCGGTCTTTATGCCAAGGTTCGTCTGCAGCTGGCAGTAGCTGAGAATGCCATTGTCATCCCGCAGCGTTGCCTGATGGAGCTCCAGGGTCAGTTTTCAGTTATGGTGAGTGATGAAAATAACGCCATCACCTCCCGCCCGGTAGTGATCGGACAGAAAATGGGGGACATGGTCATTGTACAGGAAGGCTTGCAATCCGGCGACAAAATAGTAATCGATGCCCTCCAGAAAGTGCGGCCTGGCATGACCATCCAGCCCGTCCCTACTAAATTCCAAAGCAAAACCACCCTTTAGGCATGGCAGAGGAAAAAGGGAATTTTTTCGTCCGACGCCCCATTGTGGCCATGGTAATCGCGATCGTAATTGTGATCGTTGGAGGCGTCTCCGTTATTGGCCTGGCAATTGAACAATACCCCAGCCTTACGCCCCCCGTGGTAGAAGTACGCGGGACATACGTGGGGGCTAACGCACTGAATGTGGAAGAATCCGTTGCCACCCCTATTGAACAGGAAATGAACGGGGTGGACAACATGATCTACATGAAGTCCACCAATGCCAATGACGGGACCATGGTCGTCCAGGTATCCTTCGATGTTGGGACGGATCCGGATATGAATACGGTCCTCGCCCAAAACCGGGTTTCGGCGGCAACCGCCAAATTGCCCTCTGCGGTTACACAATATGGCGTTACCACGAAAAAATCCATGCCCAACCAGCTCATGCTGGTGACCCTGACCTCGGATTACCCGGCCCACAACAATCAAGAATTCCTGGGAAATTACGCCCTGATCAACATCAAGGACCGCCTTGCCCGGATCCCGGGCCTGGGAAGGGTTGACGTACTTGGGGCTTCCAATTATTCTATGCGGATCTGGATAAAGCCTGACCGGTTGGCATCCCTTGGTATAACGGTACCTGAAATCGTAAATGCCATCAATGAGCAGAATGTAATCGTACCCGGTGGGCAGTTCGGATCAGAACCGGCTCCTCCCGGTACGGAATTTACCTATACGGTTCGACTCCCTGAACGATTCAATTCCCCTGAGGCCTTTGAGGAAATCGTAGTTCGTACGCTCGCGGACGGGTCTCAGGTAAAGATCGGGGACATCGCGCGCGTAGCCCTGGGAGTAGAAACCTACAGCATGATCCCAAGGCTTGGAGTAAATGCTGAAGGGCGGGATACCATTCCAAAGTCTGCCGCCATCATCGGGCTTTACCAGGCCCCTGGGTCGAACGCAGTGGAGCTGGCAGAAAACATCGTTGCCGAAATGGAGGAGATCCAAAAAGGCTTTCCAGACGGCATGATATATGATGTATCCCTGGATTCTACGCTTCCCATTACAGCAGGTATCAGGGATATCGTAATCACCCTGGTGATTGCTCTGATTTTGGTGATCCTGGTCGTTTTCATCTTTATTCAGGATTGGCGGGCCACCCTGATCCCTACCCTGGCCATTCCGGTTTCGCTTATCGGGGCATTTATATTCTTCCCGGCTCTGGGCTTTACCATTAATGTGCTTTCACTGCTCGGGCTTGTCCTGGCTATCGGGATCGTGGTGGATGATGCCATTGTAGTGGTGGAAGCCGTGCAGGTGAATATTGAAAAAGGAATGAACGCCCGGGAAGCAACCATCGATGCCATGAAGAAGGTATCGGCCCCTATCATTGCTACCACCCTCGTATTGGTAGCCGTGTTCATTCCGGTGGCTGCGATGGCGGGTATCACCGGGATTCTCTATCAGCAATTTGCGATCACTATCGTGGTTTCCGTACTCGTATCTTCACTGAATGCACTGACGCTCAGTCCTGCACTTTGTTCCCTCCTTCTTAAGGAACCTAAACCCTACAAAGGGCTTCTCGGGAAATTTTTCGGGGCCTTTAATAAGTGGATGGGCAAAGCAACTGATGGATACATGTCCTATACACATGTCATCACCGGAAAACTCAAGCGGGGGGTGATCTTTATCCTGGTGCTGACCATGGGCGCAGGTCTCTTCGGGTACCTCGTACCCGGTGGATTCATCCCGGAGGAGGATATGGGGTTCTTCTATGTGAACATTCAGTTGCCAAATGCCTCCTCCCTTCAAAGATCCAATGAGATCAGCAGCCAGATCGAGACGCGCCTTTTGCAATATCCGGAGGTGGAATATGTGACAAACGCTACCGGGTACAGCCTGCTTTCCGGGGCCATGGCTCCCAATAATGGATTTATGTTCGTGACCCTTAAGGAGTGGGGGGAGCGGGAAGCTACCGCCCAGGAAATCATCAACAGGCTAAACGTGGAACTGGCAACTACGATTAAAGGGGCTCAGGCCTTCGCCTTCGGCCCCCCGGCCATCCCGGGGCTCGGTAACGGTTCCGGATTTAGTATCATGGTTCAGGACAAAGGGGGCAACCCCCCGGCATATCTGGCTGAAAATGCCGGCAAATTCATAGCCACTGCCAACCAGCGGGAGGAGATCGGGAGTGCCTTTACTACGTTTCAGAGCACGGTACCACAACGCTACATGGATATCGACAAGGAAAAAGCACTGAAGCTGGGTATATCCCTGAATGATCTGTACCAGACCATTGGTGCATTCATGGGTGGGGCCTACGTAAATGACTTTACGCGCTTTGGAAGGTTATACAAGACGTATATACAGGCCGAAAGCGAGTACCGCGTAAATGAGGCCCAAATCGAGAATTTCTATATCAAAAAC
>JARRLI010000147.1:0-4186 GCA_037387145.1 Robiginitalea sp.
CTGGTAGTGTCATTGGCACTTTGGGTGGTAAATATGCGCACGTTACCTGCACCAGCTGATATTTCTTCAATCACCGTCGGTGTTATGGGAGGGATGTCATCACAGAAATAGGATTTGCTTGCCTCTCCGTTCAGGGCCCTGTAAATCAACTGGGAATCGCCGGGGATACTACTGATAATCGTATCGGTGGAAACCTCATTTTTGAGGAGCCCGGATTGCAGGTTCAGGATAAGTACCTCGGATTCACTTATTTTAAAAAGCAGTTCCGTACTCGTATCTGCACTTCCGCAAAACTCCAGGGTTTCCTCATCGAAATCAATGATTTCAATTTGCAGTTCCCCATCGGAACATGCCAACAGGCCGGTGACAAGCAGGAATATCAAACCTTTTTTCACAAGGCCAAAGGTACGTGAAACACCCAATATTTTCCCAATGATTTTGATTTTTGGACGAATTGGTGTGAAACGGTTATTTTTGGCATAACTATTCCAGAAAAGATGCAACAGGTATATTTAGATAATGCAGCTACGACACCGCTTAGGGAAGAAGTGATTGAACGCATGCACGAAGCGCTCTGCGCCTGCTATGGCAATCCCTCTTCCACACATGCCTTCGGGAGAAGTGCTAAAACGGGTATTGAGAAAGCCCGAAAGGCCATCGCCAGGGAATTGAATGCCCAACCAGGGGAGATCATCTTTACTTCCGGCGGTACGGAAGCAGACAACATGATCCTGCGGAGTGCCGTAAGGGATCTCGGGGTGCAGACCATTATTACTTCTGAGATAGAGCACCACGCGGTTTTGCATACGGCAGAAGACCTCGCAGAAGAATATGGGACCCGTGTCGATTACGTTCCCCTTGATCCCCATGGTAATCCTGACTTGCAGGTACTGAAAACGTTACTGCAGGCAGATGACTCCAAAAAACTGGTTAGTCTTATGCATGTCAATAATGAAATTGGCAACCTGTTGGATATGGAAGCAGTTGGAGGGTTGTGCCGGGAGTTCGGCGCCCTTTTTCATTCGGATACGGTACAGTCCGTAGGTCATTTCCCCTGGGACCTGGAAAAAACTCCGGTGGATTTTCTCACTGCGGCGGCTCATAAATTTCACGGACCCAAAGGGATAGGATTCGCATACCTTCGTAAAAATACAGGATTAAAACCCCTTATTTTAGGTGGTGCACAGGAGCGTGGATATCGGGCCGGAACTGAACCTTATCACAACATCATAGGCTTGGAAACCGCCTTTCTCAAAGCCTATGAAAACCTAGAGGAAGAAAGGGTTAAGGTCACTGAATTGAAAGCTTATTTTATCAGTGGGTTGAAGAAAGCAATTCCAGGAGTGGTCTTTAACGGGCTTTCCGGGGACCTGGAACGAAGTACTTATACCCTGGTAAATGTTCGCCTGCCCTTCGATGCTTCAAAATCCCAGATGCTCTTGTTCCACCTCGATCTCAAGGGGATCGCATGCTCCAGGGGGAGTGCCTGCCAGTCTGGAAGCGGAGGCGGTTCCCATGTGCTTCAGGGAATCCTGGATGAGCAGGCGCTTAAACTGCCTTCCGTGCGGTTCTCATTTTCACCTTTTACCCGAAGGGAAGAACTGGATTATGTTATTGAGGTGCTTGAGGAATTCGCTAAATCCTAGGCAGGGCCACTAACCTTTTCGGTTATTCTCTTTGTCATAGGGAAATTTCCGGGCTGCTTTTTTCATCATCTTGTCGATGAGGTCCTCGGTGTTCTTCCCGCTTTTGCGAGTAATCTCCTGTTCGTATTTCCAAAGTAGTTTTCCTGAACGTCCATCGCTAATCTTGATGCCTATCCTTCCGTAATCGGCATCTCCCAGTATATAATCCATGAAGCTGATTTGGGATGGAACCCCATCGGACAGTATTACATTTACATCCAGGTTCCCACTTATGATGCCGTCCACTTTGAGTATTTCGGCCAGTTCCTTTATGGTAAACCGGTCCACATTATCATAGGAGATATTATTTTGAGACAGGATGGCGTTGGTATCTTCCCTGTTTTGGAAATCCACCGTAAATTTCTTTTTCTTTTTACCCCGGCCGAAATAGGTTTCGAGGGCATCCTGTACAGCATATCCCTCCTGCTTTTCCAGTTTTTTAATCTCCGTGCCCGATACCTCTTCGCTAAGGTCCAGGTTAGTAAAGAAGGGGAGTATGGCAAGCACCTTGTGATCTATGCTCAGATCGTCAAAACTTTTACTGAGGTAGATGTTTTTCTGACCATAAACACCGCTGAGCAGCAGTAGGAAAGCAAACAGGTAAAAATGCTTCATCGATCTATCTCTAAGGTCTCTCCGGTTGGGGAGGTGGTTCAATTCAGGGCAACAAAAATAGCTAAAAACCTCAATTCAGTATACTAATGACTTCCCAAATAAATAAAACTGCCCACAAGGGTTACCTCCGGAAAAAGTTTGCTCTGAACTCTGTGGAATTTCCCACATTATCCGTTACCTCCACAACGAGTTCACATTGGCGTTCATTCAGGATACGGTCGTCAAAATTGTAGGTCAGGGTCCGTGTCTTGGGTTCGTATTCCATGAGAATCCAGCGGCCGTTCAGTTGGGCAGTGTAGCTGGCGATTCCACTGAGATCATCTGAGATATGCAGGCTGAGGTACCGGTAATTTGTAAGCCACTGTTTCTCTTTGAAATTCTTTGGCCGCACTACCGGGGCAACGGTATCCTTTGCCAGGGTAAACCGTCCCAATGTGCGGCTTCGCATCGTAAAAGTATTCCCACGCCGATAGGTTCGTTCGAACTGGGGGCGATCATCGTCGTCCAGACGGGCAATGAAGAATTTCTCACGTCCCTGATCGGGAAGGTGAGAAACATCGTAGGAAAGGGTAAAATTCCTGTGGAGGGCCAGGGTGGGATCGTGCAACTGAACGGTCAGTGAGTCAGCTGAAAGGTTTATGTAGGAATCCTCGTACAGGCTTCCGGCAGGGAAGTATACCTGAGCCTTGCCCAGTTCAAAACTGCTTGGCTTCTCGGCATAGGCATAGTAGGGGGAGGATTCCTTGACTGGTGCTTCAAGTGCTGTAAGTTTTCTGCCTACCACAGGTATGCGAAGTAGGGTATTGTTTCCTGCCAGGTCTGAAACGCGGATTTCCACTTCAATGCCCTGCCCGGGATTCACCTCTATGATTCCGTCATCGAACAAGGTTTGGTAAAGGCTGAGGGAATTGCCCGCGGATCTGAAGAATTTCTGGATGCGACTCTTGTAGCGTGCGTAATAGGGGTAGTCGATCAGGGTATTTATCTGGCGCGTCTCCCCAAAGGAAAATGCATCGAATACCATATCCGTATAGGTGGTGCCATTCACAGACTGAATTACCCGGTAAACCCCATTTTTGTTTGCGGCAAGGTCCTGCCTGTCATAAGCCTCGATGCCGAAACCAATGCGGCCGGAGGAAATCACGGAATCGGCCAGATACGTGCCGTCTGCCTGCCTTTCAAAAGGGATTTTCGTCCGTTTACTGCGTTGGTTAACCAGGGCGCCTTCTGAAATTGGATAGGCAAAGAGGCCTGTTATGTTGGGGTCGGTTGCATCGCGCACCTCCAGGCCGTACAACAGGGGATTGGTGGGTTTTTCATCAAGGCTGTTGCGGATTTCAAAATGAAGGTGAGGCCCTGCAGATCCCCCGGTGTTTCCGCTGTAGGCTATCGTATCTCCCTTTGAAAGGGTCAGTTCCCCAAATTTGGGAAATACCTCCATTTCATAGCGTTGTTTCTGGTATTGAAGTTTTTTTACGTACTCCTCAATCCCGGGGCCAAATTTTTGAAGATGGGCGTATACCGATGTATAGCCGTTGGGGTGGGCTACGTACAGTACTTTTCCATACCCCCAGTGACTGATTTTTATGCGACTCACGGTCCCCTCTGCCACGGCATAAACCGGCAATCCCTGCCGTTGCTGTGTCTTTATATCGATCCCTGCATGAAAATGGTTGGAGCGAAGTTCCCCAAAGGTGCCCGAAAGGATCAGCGGAATGCCCAGGGGTGAGCGGAATTCAGGTTCGGGCCCTGCATATTGCCCCGAAACCACAAGGCTCCAAAGCACTCCAAAAACGACCCATGGCAATTTATTCATATCCCTTTGACTTGGTACGAAAGTAAGGATTCAGGATGCAATTCTAAAACACCGGCATCGCTTTTTGAAG
>JARRLI010000148.1:0-8227 GCA_037387145.1 Robiginitalea sp.
CACCAGGTCTCCGGGCCTTGTGTTGATGGCGATCAGATGATTGTCCTCATACAAGACCTCCAGGTTCCCGGGGGTGCTGTATTTGGCGTTACCGACAGCCATCCGATACGGGTTGGGAGCAGGAACAGACTTGAAACCGTGCATTAATACTGTTCCTGTTCATTTGGGAAATCGTGGCTTTTTACATCGGACACGTATTGACCTATGGCCTTGCTCATGTCTTCGTAAAGATTCATATATCTGCGCAGGAACCTCGGATTGAACTCCTGGGTCATCCCAAGCAGGTCGTGAATAACCAGGACCTGACCATCCGCTTTGACACCAGCCCCGATCCCTATAGTTGGGATAGTTATTTTCTCGGAAACGATTTCGGCGAGCTTTGCGGGAATTTTCTCCAGCACTATTGCAAAACACCCCAGTTTCTCAAGCATCTGGGCATCCTCAATGAGTTTGTCAGCTTCCTTTTCCTCCCGCGCGCGGACGGTGTAAGTGCCAAATTTATAAATGCTCTGTGGCGTTAGCCCAAGATGCCCCATAACGGGTATTCCGGCATTGAGGATACGTTTAACGGAATCCTTGATCTCGATCCCCCCTTCCAGTTTAACGGCGTGCGCACCGCTTTCTTTCATGATGCGAATCGCGGACCGGAGGGCTTCTTTGGGGTCGCTCTGGTAACTTCCAAAGGGCAGGTCTACCACTACCAGTGCCCTGTCTACGGCCCGGATCACGGAACTCGCGTGGTAGATCATCTGGTCCAGGGTGATGGGCAGGGTGGTTTCATGCCCGGCCATGGTATTGCTGGCAGAGTCGCCCACCAGGATCACGTCCACTCCTGCAGAATCCACAATTTTCGCCATTGAGAAGTCATAGGCGGTAAGCATGGATATTTTTTCCCCTAATTGTTTCATCTCAACCAGGGATTTTACGGTAACTCGCTTGTATTGTTTTTTGGCAGTGGACATGGTCTGGCTTTTAGCGGTTTAAAGGTACACATTTTTGGTCATGGCAATCATGGGCAGCATCAGCAGGGAATCAATCCATTCCGGCAATTCAATTACCTTTATGGCAATCAAATCAATCGGCCATGCGAATCGTATTTTTATTCATGTGCATCCTGGGTATTTCTATGGCCCGTGCACAAATGGATCAGGAAAAAGCGGTTAAGTCAACCATCGAACGCTTTTTTGAGGGATTTCACCAACGGGATACTGCTCTGATGCGGAGCGCTCTTGGAGCGGACATCCATATGCAGCGAATTGGAAAGGATCCTGACGGGAAACCTGTGCTAAGAAATGAATCCATAGTTTCCTTACCTCCATGGCAAACCTTCCGGATACACTCCAGATACAGGAACGCCTGCTGGACTATCAAATACAGACGGATGGTGCCATGGCTCACGCCTGGACCCCTTATGAATTCTACCTGCAGGGTAAATTACATCACTGCGGGGTGAATTCCTTCCAGTTGTTTCATGATGGAGAGGGTTGGAGGATAATCTACCTGGTCGATACGCGCAGGGTAGCTGATTGTAACTAGGAACAGTAAGATCAGCAATCACTCAGGTTGACTCCAACGGCCAGGCCTCCCTGAGATGTTTCCTTGTACTTCGAATGCATATCCCTGGCGGTTTCCCACATGGTCTGCACTACTTTGTCGAAGGGGACCTTCGCGGCGGCAGGATCTGAGTCCAATGCGAGCTCAGCAGCATTTATGGCCTTTATAGCTCCCATAGAGTTCCGTTCGATGCAGGGGATTTGCACCAGGCCGGCAATGGGATCGCAGGTAAGCCCCAGGTGGTGCTCCATGGCGATCTCAGCAGCACAGAGTACTTGTTCAGGGCTGCCACCCAGAAGTTCTGTCAAGGCTCCTGCAGCCATGGCGGAGGAGACCCCGATCTCTGCCTGGCATCCACCCATGGCTGCCGAAATAGTGGCGCCTTTTTTGAACAGGCTTCCGATTTCCCCGGCGACTAAAAGAAATTTGCGGATGTGCTCAAAACCCGCATGGTGATTTTCGATCACCAGGTAATACATCAGCACTGACGGCACCACCCCGGCACTGCCATTGGTGGGAGCCGTGACAATTCGACCCAATGCAGCATTAACCTCGTTCACGCCTATGGCAAAACAACTCACCCATTTGAGGATCTGTCTGAACTTCACCTCGGTTTTCCGGATGGATTCGATCCATTCCTGAGGGTTGTCATAAGGATGGTCCCCTTTTAAATTTTGATAGATCTGTGGCGCCCGTCTCTGAACTCTAAGGCCTCCGGGCAATTCACCCGGGGAATGACAGCCTTCGTACATGCTTCCCAGCATGGTATTCCAGATGTTCTGTAATCCCTTGTCAATAGCCAATGGATCTCGCAGGGTGCGCTCATTGGTCCAGACCAGCTCTGATATGGATTTATTTTGTTCTCTGCAGTAGGACAGGAGTTCGACACCGGTCTGTACAGGGCATGGGAAGGTCTGGAACACTGCCTCTTTCTTTCGGCTGTTTTCTTGTTTGGTGGTTACAACAAAACCTCCTCCAATGGAATAGTAGGTCTCTTTGAAGATTTTGTTTTCATCGGAAATAGCCTCGAAGGTGAGGGCATTGGCATGAAAGGGAAGGAATTTACGGAGGAAAATAAGGTGGTCAGCTTCGCGGAACGCGATTGCTTTATGCCCGCCCAGCTTCAGGGAAGAGGTGTCCCGGATTTGTGAAATGGTTCTTGAAACGTCTTCGATCGGTATATGTTCCGCATCGGCTCCCGAGAGCCCCATCATAATGGCAAGGTCTGTGGCATGGCCCTTCCCGGTCAGGGATAGGGATCCATATACAAGTATTCTCACCTGCGTTACCTCATCGAGCTTTCCGCTCCCTTCCAATTCCCGCACGAAGCGCTCTGCAGCTCTCCAGGGGCCCAGGGTATGTGAGCTCGAAGGCCCAACCCCGATCTTCAGCATATCGAAGACACTGATGCACTCCATGGGCATATGATTATTACAGTCGGGCTAAAATACAAATCCAATGCTTGCGATACCAATGGGTGTATCTTAATTATTTCAATTGCCCTTGAATTTGGGAAGTTCTTTAACATACCATCGTGACAGTCTGTCAGTTTTCCGTGCTTGGCATGTTGTTTGTCCTTATGAGGACGATTTCATTTGGCAGTGAAATCATTAAATCAGAAATATTAGTAATTCAAATAAAGCAAACAGGATGAGCAAAATTATTGGAATAGATCTGGGTACTACCAACTCATGCGTTTCCGTAATGGAAGGTAATGAGCCAGTAGTGATCCCAAATGCGGAAGGAAAGCGAACTACCCCTTCTGTCATTGCCTTTGTGGAAGGTGGTGAGATCAAGGTAGGGGACCCGGCAAAACGACAGGCAGTAACAAACCCTGAAAAGACCGTGTATTCCATAAAACGGTTTATGGGTAACAAATATTCAGAATCAAAAAGAGAAGCGGACCGCGTTCCTTATAAAGTGGTAAAAGGAGACAACGATACCCCCCGTGTAGATATAGACGGCCGGTTGTATACGCCTCAGGAACTTTCTGCGATGATTCTGCAGAAAATGAAGAAAACCGCCGAAGATTATCTGGGGCAGACTGTCAGCAGTGCTGTGATTACAGTGCCTGCGTACTTTAATGATTCCCAGCGGCAAGCTACCAAAGAAGCAGGCGAAATTGCAGGTCTGAAGGTCGAGCGAATTATCAATGAGCCAACTGCGGCCTCCCTGGCCTATGGCCTCGATAAAAAGCATACAGACCTTTCCCGTTCTAAATTTGAGCAATTGATCGCGGATCTGGTAAAACGGACCATTGCGCCTTGCGAAAGTGCAATTAAAGGTGCGGGAATCTCCAAAAGCGATATAGATGAGATCATACTGGTAGGCGGATCTACACGGATCCCTGCTGTTCAGGAAGCCGTGGAGAAATTCTTCGGAAAGAAACCTTCCAAAGGAGTAAATCCGGATGAAGTGGTAGCCATTGGTGCTGGTATTCAGGGGGGAGTCCTCACAGGGGATGTTAAGGATGTACTCCTGCTGGATGTTACCCCGCTTTCCCTTGGGATTGAGACCATGGGTGGGGTACTCACCAAACTCATCGATGCAAACACCACCATCCCAACCAAGAAATCTCAGATTTTTTCAACGGCGGCAGACAACCAGCCTTCGGTGGAAATTCATGTACTTCAAGGGGAAAGACCCATGGCGGCAGACAACAAAACCATCGGACGTTTTCACCTGGATGGTATACCACCGGCACCGAGAGGCACACCTCAGATCGAAGTTACCTTCGATATTGACGCCAACGGGATCATCAAGGTTTCTGCCACGGACAAGGCAACCAGTAAATCACAGGATATTCGGATCGAAGCTTCCTCCGGGCTTACTGAAGAAGAAATCCAACGGATGAAATCTGAAGCCGAGGCCAATGCGGAGGCCGATAAACAGGCCAAGGAGAAAGCCGACAAGCTCAATGAGGCCGATAGTATGATCTTCCAGACTGAGAAACAACTGAATGAATTCGGAGATAAGCTTTCCGAAGACAAGAAGAAGGTCATTCAGGATGCCCTCGAGGAGTTGAAAAAAGCCTATGAAAGCAAGGAACTGGATGTGATCCAGCCCGCTCTGGACAAAATCAACGAAGCGTGGAAAGCTGCTTCTGAGGAAATGTACAAAGCTCAGGCAGAAGGCGCACAGGGAGGTGCTTCGAACGGACAGGAACCCGCCGGAGAAGACACCAAGGAAGGCGACAATGTCGAAGACGTTGACTTTGAAGAGGTGAAATAATCCCATCGGGGAATTTCTTTAAAGGGCGGAATCATCCGCCCTTTTTTTGTTTTAATCACTTTTTTAGAATTCATATTATCAGCTACCTTTACCTGTATGAAAACAGCCGTGCCTGTCTTGTGGATCTTGTACTTCCTCACCTTTCCATCCCTGCTTTCAGGCCAGGCTGAAGTCTTTGATTTGACTGATTTTGAATTGAGGGGCCCCGTTCAGAGCTGTACGGTCATTACGGATTACGGGGAGGAGCGTTTTGAATTTGACAGGGAAGGAAAACTGACCAAATCACTTACGCGTTACAACGATTCCGATTATGACATTACCTATTACAAATACCTTGGGGAGGAACTGGCTGAAAAGCGTGATGAGGTCTATAGGAATGGTACATTCGATGAAAGCACATCCTTTGCCCGCTTCTACCGAAGGGATACACTGCAGGGCACAAAGGTTGTGGAAAAAATAACTTCATACGACCAGAAGATCCTCGAACAAATAACCTATCAGTATGATACCATTGGGCGTTTGCAGCAGGTATCCCGGGTCCATGATCAGGGTGTAGATCAGACCGAAGTAAGGTATTCAAGCTACAGGCAGGAACAGACAGCTGAATACTTTCTCAACGGACAACTGCAAAAATCAGAAAGGATCTCAGCTGGCCAGGATAAGAACGGACCGTTGAAAATAAGCCTGCTCAAAGAATTTTATCAGGACACGCCACAGCGCGCACTGGAACGCACCAGTGATTCCCTGGATCGGGTGCTTTCCGAGGTCCACTTCACTTTTGATGCCGACAATAAAACCTTCCGGAAAGCTGAATCCCATGTATATTCCTATAACGAGGACGGTTTTCTTTCCGGGGAGCAGATCGTTTATTATCGTGAAAATGCTCCGAATGCGGTTGCAGACCGGATCGAGGAGATTACTTATATCTATCAGCAGGACGGAAAGACCCCGGGCAACTGGATCAGGAAGGTCGTAACTCCTGAAAATAGTTTCACTACCCGGCGGATCTCCTATTATCCACCTGAATCCGGGATGGTAAAAGATAGTATGCCGAATAAAGGATGAGCTGTTGATGTGATCTGACTAAAAGGGACCCCGGGCGGATCCAACACATATTTCAACTTCGAATCAGATCTGACTTAAGTTCATGCCCGCCTTCATAATAATGCAGACGGAGTCTATTTCCGAATACTTGTTTTAGACGGTCCTCGAGGACGGGGCGTTGATCTGTATGCAGGTAGGGATCGGAATCTCCGGCATAGAATTCCACGGCGGTCTGACTTGAAAGATGGGCGAAATCAGAAGGGTCCAGTTCATCTGGTACACGGCCGGCATACAGGATAATGCGCTCGCACGGTATCTTTCTGGCGGCTACCCAGCGGCAGAGTACCGATACGCCCTGCGAATATGCCATGAGGGTAAGTTTCGGTGCTTTATGGAGTGCTTCCGCTCCGTAAAGGGCATCCAGGTAGTTGAGCAGATTGTTCATATTCCGTTGTGTTTGTTCCCGCGTAAGCCAACTGGCCCCGATATTCCTGTAATTAGAATCCAGGTAATAGAGGGAAGGTGCCTGAGGTGCAATGATGTAGTTCTTCACGGGATCCAGATGGGTGAAATACCTGAGGAAATATCTGGAGAGGAACCCGATTCCGTGGAATACCATCCAAATTCGTTCTGTATCTCCGGTCCATGCATTCAGTGTAGCATAGGGATGTGTTGTTTGGAAGGTCAGCTGCTTTTCAACTGATTTTTCCGGCTTGGTTCCAGACATAGTATGTAAAGGGATTGATTACCTTTACAAAAATCAACATCGAATGCAGGAATACAAAGAAAAAATTTTGCAGGTATGCAATCAAATACGTAAAAATACCCTGATGGAAACCCTGGAGATCGAATATATCGATGTTGGCGAGATTTATCTATCGGCCCGGATGCCTGTGACTGTCAGGGTACACCAACCAGAGGGGGTCCTCCACGGAGGGGCTACAGTAGCTCTTGCAGAAAGTGTTGCCAGTGCAGCTTCGTATGTTCTTATCGATGCGGAAAAGTTCTTTGTTCGCGGGATTGAAATTTCTGCGAATCATGTACGGAGCATCAGGGAGGGTTACGTTTACGCAAAGGCATCACTGAGCCACAAGGGTCGTACTACTCAGTTATGGGAAATTCGCGTGACCAATGAAGACAATGAGTTGATCACCTTTTGTAAACTCACCACCATTGCCTTACCCAAAGCGTAAAAAGCGTAAAAAATTTCGCGCCATCCTGGAAGAACAGTACGGAAAGGGTTTACCTTTTGCAGTGTACAGGAAACCAGAGGGGGTGGATATCCGGGCAATTCTCCAGGAGGATGCCCTGCTGGATACGGAATTGGATCTCTCACGCCCAGGTTTCCATATAGCCCCCTTTAATGATAAGGATACCCCTGCCGTCTGCATCAGGGCAGACCGCAGCTACCTGACTGATTGTAAAGGACAGCTGCCGAAGGCGGCTCCCGCCCCCCACCTAACAGATACTTTGGCAAGGGAAATCCATATGCAGCTCGTGCAAAAGTCCATCGAAGCCCTTAAAAAGGGTATCCTGGAAAAAGTGGTGGTAAGTCGCAGATTCTCATTGGCAATATCCGGGGATGTACTGGATATTTTTTTCCATTTGACACGTACCTTTCCCAAGGCCTTCAGCTATATATGGTACCATCCAGAAGCGGGTACGTGGCTGGGAGCCACCCCGGAACGTTTGCTTCGATACCACTCAGGTATGGCAGAAACCATCGCCCTCGCAGGTACCCGCCCTTCTGATTCCAAGGACTCAGCACCCGTCTGGACGGAAAAGGAGCGGCACGAGCAAGCATTGGTCACCCGGTTTATCCTCGATCAGATCGACCAAAAAAATATGCATCCCGAGACCGGGTCCGTGAAAAATGTCCGGGCCGGCAAGGTTTGGATACCTTGGGGAGGTCGGCATGGAGGAGGAAGACAGTTTTGAATTCTATGTGAACCTCAGGTGCATTCAGCTGAGAAACCGAAGGGCATATGTTTATGTAGGCGGCGGTATTACGGAGGATTCAGATCCGCTTGCCGAATGGGAAGAAACCCAGCAAAAGAGTACCACCATGCTTTCCGGGCTCAGGAATTCACTTTAAAGGGTTAGGGTTACAGCCCCTTCCTTTGTATTTTTGCACTGGCCATGACATATTCCGACATACCCCTTGCCCACACCCTGGTTACCCTAAGCAAATCCTATGGCATTCATCAGGTGGTAATTTCACCTGGTTCCAGGAATGCCCCTTTGATCCTTGGGTTTGCAGAAGACCCCTACTTTGAATGTTTCAGTATCGTTGACGAAAGGAGCGCGGGTTTCTTTGCCATGGGGCTCAGCCAGCAAAGCGGAAAACCGACTCTTCTGGTGTGTACCTCCGGGAGCGCCTTACTAAATTATTATCCGG
>JARRLI010000149.1:0-4167 GCA_037387145.1 Robiginitalea sp.
CTGCAAGTGCCGAACAGATAGCACCTACAACGAACGAAATGGCGACCATTCCGTTGGAACCTGCTTCATTCTCTCCTTTAAAGTAGAGAAGAATGGCTACTGCAGCCACAAAAATTGCCAGGACCCGGTATTCGGCCTTGAGGAAGGACATGGCACCGTCTGCAATGTTCTTCGCAATTCTGGCCATTTTAGCGTCTCCCTCTTCCTGCTTGGAAACCCATCTGTTCTTAAAAAACACAAAGACAAGGGCCAGCAATCCGAAGGCCGGTAAATAATTAACGATTAGTTCCATCATGTCAGTTATTTAGTTGTTTTAAACGGCTGCAAAAGTAGGAAAAGGGGTTGGAATATAAAAGCTTATTTTAAGCCTAGGGCCATTCATAAGCGGGTATATCCACATATACGGCAGGCCGGGTTCCTTTTAGAACTCTATCCCGAAGGTCCCGGTTACACTAAAGGGTCTTGCATTGGGATTATCCAGGTAATTCCCCCGGAAGTTGAAGTCCACCCTGAAAAGCTTAAAGATATTACCAACGCCGAAGGAATACTCCCAGTAAATGCGCTCGTCCGGTGCCTGCAGGGGAATATTGGTAGGGGAGCTGAGCGTGCGGTTCTCCTCAGAAAGTTCACCCCAGACCCCCCGTAGCCCTACAATCTCACGGAGGTTCAAATCCCTCAGGAAGGGAATGCGGGCGAAAAGGCGTCCGTTGAAATTATGTTCAAGGTGCATGGAGGTATACGTGTCTGTAACAAACTCATAAAAGTCCAGGTTGGGGAATGCATTGAAAATGGTGAAATAGGTCTGGTTGCCCGGGACCACACTCAATAATCCGAGAGGGACCGCCCCATAGGTCTTCCCCAGTTCCACCGAGGTGGTTAAACGTCCAAATCCGCCTATTTGCCAGGGCTGGGTGAAGGAAAACTGAAATTTCCTGTAATTGAAGTCACTTTCAAGAAATCCCTCCAAACCACGGGTATAGACCAGCAGCAGGGTACTGTAATCATCATTGATGTCCCTGCGTTCCACACCATATCCGATGGTGCGCCTCCCGGGCGTATAGATCAGCGTGGTGATCAGGTCAAACTGCTTGATCTCAGAAGATATCCCATCCGGGGCATCCGGATCCAGATAATCCAGGCTGAATGCATCCGGGAGTGCCGATTTCAATGTTCGGAAGGAGGTGCCGAAACGAAGCCGCAGGTTGGTTGCCGGTTCCAGCTGCAGGCTGAGTGTGCTCAGGTTAATATTCGTAAGGCGGTCATTGGAACCTACCGTCAGGATATTCCCTGAGGCAATGCTCCGGCCCAGCACATCTGTGGTGGCTGTAAGATTAAGACCCAGCTGCTCTACATCCCGTCGGTTTCCACCGGAGAGTATCAACCGGTTTTTCCGGTCCAGTAATATCTTCCCGGACAATCCGTATTTGAATTTCTGGTCCATAAATCCATAGGCCCCGTAAGCCTGCAATCGCCAGGGGTCGTTCTGATCGAAGTAGGTTCGCACGCCCCCTCTGAGGCGGATCCCCTCTGCATCGTTGTATCCGAAAAAACTGTAGATATCCCCCAGGTCGAGGTTCCACTTATCGATTTCTATGTACCCTGAACCCAGCACGCTGGCAAGGTAGTAGTAGCTCTTGAACCTGGGTACGGTCTTCAGAGTATCCAGCATGGTATAAATCCCGAGTTCGTCATCATTCAGGGGTTCGAGACGGTTGTTTTCCCAAAACACATCGTCCTTGTCCAGCATCTGGGGATTGTATGGATCAGTTTTCTGCTGGTAAAAGGATTTGGGTTGGGGCTGATCAAAGGTGTAGTTGTCGTAAACGGTGGTACGCTTGCCATAGACCCCCCGGGACTTGTCCTTCTTGGTAATGGCGAAATCTGTCAGCATATAATCCCGCTTCAGGAGAAATACCGAATCGGAAAGGACGTCAAACTCCTGTTCGATATAAATCTCCTTTACCCAATTGATGTTTGCGCTTTTGGTTACCTGCAGGTTGATCTCGGAAACGGCATAAGTAGTGTCGTTGACCCAGAAATCTCCTTTAAAGGTCAGTTCGTTTTTTCGCCTGGGATAGTAAATGATATTGTAGCACCACTTATTCTTGATAAATGCGCTGTCGGCCAGAACGTAATTATAGGTGTCGATTCCCGTTCGTGAAAGCGGACTGGTAAAGCTTTTGTCAAAAAATTTCAGGTAGTTTTCATAGATGTCATAGGGAGCATAGAGATCCTGTACGAAGGCTATAATTGCCTGGTTGTTGCTAAAACCGGAGTTCTTGTTGCCCAACAGTAATTTCTTTTCCTCCTTTAGCTGGTTGTCCCCATAAACCTTCGAAAACTTTTCATTGATAAAAATGGGGAGATAGGTTTTACCCGTTATCCGGGAAGTATCCATATCCTCGAAAACAAATTCCATCCCTTTGAAAAGCCTGCTTTTCATTAAAGCGCTGTCGATGGTGTTGAGGTCGAATTCGATTTTTTCGTACTCATCATACCGGTACTGCCGGAATTTGCGGAGGCCATTCTCTTTCTTTTTGGCCCATATCTTGCGCAGGATTTCTATGGCAGGGTTATTCTTTTTTGGCTGTTTGCCCACAAAGAGGACCACCTCATCCAATTGTTCCCCTTCCACAAGTACAATCCGCATATCCTGGTTTATTCGCTTTTCCAGGATGATTTCCTCCTTGGCATATCCTACGAAGGAAACGACCAGGGTATCATACCTTCCTTCCGCTTCCAGATAGAAGCGGCCGTCATCATTGGTAATAGTGCCTTCCGTAGAATTCTTATAAAATATATTGGCGAAAGCCACGGGATCCCCCAACTCGTCCACCACAATGCCACCGACTTTGGTCTGCGCCATGGTCAGAGAAGTAACCAAAAACAATAAAACTGACAGCAGTTTATGCATTTGATACAACCTTACTGCGGCCTCCTGATTCCAAATGCCTCAGGGCCGGTTACTAATAAAGGATTGGGAGTTGAAATGGATCGGATAGGTGCTTGATTTGCGCATGCCACTTATCTGTCGGGAATGCCTGGATAACGTTACAACGGTTTCCGATTTATTTATACAATACTTTCTTGACAGCTTTGATCACATCCTCGCGGTTGGGTAACCATTCCTTCAGCAAGACAGGAGAATATGGGGCCGGAGTATCTGCCGTATTCAATTTTACAATGGGCGCATCCAGGTAATCAAATGCCATATCCTGAACCTGGTAGGTGATTTCGGTGGCCACGTTTCCAAATGGCCAGGCCTCTTCAAGAATGACCAGGCGGTTGGTCTTGCGTACGGATTCCAGGATGGTATTGTGATCCATCGGACGAACCGTCATCAGATCTATGATCTCGCAGGAAATACCCTCTTCCTGAAGGGTCTCTGCGGCTGCAAAAGCTTCCTTTATGATTTTGCCAAAGGAGACGATCGTTACGTCCGTCCCTTCCCGTTTCACCTCGGCCACTCCCAGAGGAATGGTGTATTCTCCTTCCGGAACCTCCCCCTTATCCCCGTACATCTGCTCAGATTCCATGAAGATCACGGGATCATCATCGCGAATGGAGGCTTTCAGCAAACCTTTGGCATCCCTGGGATTGGAGGGAACCACTACCTTAAGGCCCGGACAATTGGCAAACCAGCTTTCGAAGGCCTGGGAATGAGTTGCTGCAAGCTGTCCCGCAGAGGCCGTGGGCCCGCGGAAAACGATCGGGATATTAAACTGGCCTCCGGACATTTGCCTCATTTTTGCCGCATTATTGATTATCTGATCGATACCGACAAGAGAAAAATTGAAGGTCATGAATTCAATGATCGGCCTGTTGCCAATCATGGCAGAACCTACGCCTACACCAGCGAATCCCAACTCTGATATCGGGGTATCGATTACCCGTTCGGCACCAAATTCATCCAACATGCCTTTGGAAGCCTTGTACGCTCCGTTGTATTCCGCAACCTCTTCTCCCATCAGATAAATCGACTCATCCCGCCGCATCTCCTCAGACATTGCTTCCGCAATTGCTTCTCTAAACTGTATAGTCTTCATGTCTTTCTTTTAAAAGGGCATCCTGTTTGGTAACAAGCGCCCACAAAAATAGAAAATTATGACTCAAATAGCCGGCCCGGCTTCCTAAATTTTAAATGCATTTTATTATGCATGCATAGTT
>JARRLI010000150.1:0-4133 GCA_037387145.1 Robiginitalea sp.
GTCCCATCCAAAAAAGCATCCCCTGAGAAACTTCCGGACAAACCCAAAGGGGCCAAATGGAATACCCCTCCCACGTACATCGATGAAATGAACTACCGGGGTGACGGACAGGGATATTATAAACCGGGTAACCGCCAGCTCTTTGTGCTTTCAACCGAAGGCGGTACCCCCAGGCAGCTAACGGATGCCGAACACAGCCATGGGACGCCTTCCTGGAACAAGGACGGAAGGTCTCTGTATTTCAGTGCGAACCTGCGGGAAGATGCAGATTTCGAGCCCCGGAATACAGAGGTTTACCGGCTTGACCTGGGCAGCGGAGAAGTAACCGCACTTACGAACCGGATAGGACCGGACAATAATCCTGTGATTTCGCCCAATGGTACTCAGATTGCCTATACCGGCCTGGATGACCGGTATCAGGGGTATCAGATCAACCGCCTGTACCTGATGAATACCGATGGCAGCAATTCCAGGTTGATTTCGGGAAGTTTTGACCGAAGTATACAGAATGTACAATGGGCGGGGGACGGAAAGTCCCTGTTTTTCCAGTACGACGACCACGGAGATACCAAGATTGCCCAGGTAGGCGTCAATTCCGGTAAAGTGGAATCCGTAGCTGAAGGGCTTGGGGGGCTTTCCCTGGGAAGACCCTACAATGCTGCTGATTTTTCCGTGGCATCCGACGGCAGCCTGGCCTATACCCTGGGTGGAACCGGGCATCCGGCTGACCTGGCTGTTCAAAACAAAAAAGGAACCCGCAGGATTACCCGCCTGAACGATGACCTCTTTTCCTTTCGGGCTGTAGGTGAAGTAGAGGAAATCCGCTGGAGCTCTTCTTATGATGAGCGGGAGATGCAGGGGTGGATCGTAAAACCCCCGAACTTTGACCCGAATAAAAAATACCCCATGATCCTGGAGATCCACGGGGGTCCGTTTGCGAGCTATGGCTCCGTATTTTCCGCCGAAGTCCAGCTCTACGCGGCCGCCGGGTATGTGGTGCTCTACACCAATCCACGTGGCAGCAGCGGCTACGGGGAGGAATTCGGGAACCTGATCCACCACGACTATCCCAACCACGACTATGACGACCTGATGTCCGGGGTGGATGCCCTACTCGCAAAAGGGTACGTGGACGCAGAGAACCTGTTTGTGACCGGCGGCAGCGGTGGTGGAGTGCTCACTGCCTGGATCGTAGGTAAGACCGACCGGTTCCGGGCGGCAGTGGTTGCTAAACCCGTAATCAACTGGTATAGTTTTGTGCTCTATGCGGACAACCCGGCTTTCTTTTACCGGTACTGGTTCCCGGCCAAGCCCTGGGAAGACCCGGACCACTATATGAAGCGCTCCCCATTGAGCTACGTGGGCAATGTAACCACCCCCACCATGCTGCTAACCGGGGAAGAGGACTACCGCACACCCATCGCAGAATCTGAACAATTCTACGCTGCCCTGAAGCTACAGGGCGTGGAATCCGCCATGGTGCGCATTCCCGGCGCCTCCCATGGAATTGCCAACCGCCCGAGCAACCTGATCGCCAAGGTGGCCAGCGTGCTGATGTGGTTTGATAAATACCGCGAACAGGAATGAATTATCATAGTGCAAATAATATTTACCGGTTGCCGCTGGTTGTCTAATCCTTCGGTGATGTCAATCACCAGTTTGCGTTTGTCTGACATGATTATGATGTTTTGAGTTGATGGGTGCAAGGTATTCCCTACTAACGGCAGTGGATTTACTCAAAAGTTCAAGAATTGTGCTTAGAAGTTCAGGCCTGAAAATTTCCCTTGTTGGATCATTGATCCCCTTATTTAAAGGCTCAGTCAGGAGCGCATCGAGAAGGAATGGTACCGTATTACTACAATTAATTGTTAATTTTAGTATCTTGAGAGGGCTTAAACAACCTAAACCTGAGACAAATGAATACACAAATCAAAATTATTTTTAGAGCCTTAATTCTTTTCGCTGTAATAATGGCTGTAGGATGCAAACAAGAAGCTAAAAAACCGCCTACGGAAGCCGAACCCGAAATAATACAGGAAATCAATTATGATTCTCTCCACGCAGCAGTGGAGGCAAAGGTTTTGGCAAATGGTGGAGCCACTATTTTTTTGGAAATCATAAATCCAGATTCCCTATTTAAAAGTAATGACCCTTCATTCATACAGACGGGCAATCCAAACCTTCGGTTCATAGCAATGAAATCCACTGGAAAACCTGGGGATGATAGAAGCACTGATCAGGACACGACAGCAAAAGATTTCGAGTCAAATGTTTATGTGGGTAAAACAGTTGCATGGATTCTCAGACCCAAGTCTCGGGATCAGTATAAGTTTCACTTCCAGGAAGTTGATTTTGGTCAGGGTAATATTAGTCCGAATGGAACAGAACCATGTAACGGATTTACTATAAAGAGGGGTAAACCGGAAACTCATGGGGAAAATCAAGGCGCAATAATTACTCAGGTAATAAATAATTCAGAGTTAGAAAATTGTAGACAAAGATATACCCTGATATTTTCGCTTGAAAATCAAAGTGGCGAAAAGCGGTGGTTTACCCTCGATCCCTGGGTTCTCATAAAATAGATTAAGATTGTTAAATAACCCCTGGATGAAGGGTCTTTTAAAACTGTTAACCTTTCTTGTGTTGTTCTGTAATGCCGGACTTGCTCAGCAACAGCAGCAGATCGCAGACAGCCTGCGGCCAATTTACCTTGCTGATACCGTGCAGGGAACGGACCGGATGAAATTGCTGGAAGACCTGGCTTATCATGAAATGAACGACCCGGACCAGGCCCTGGCCTATGCGGATGAACTGATTGCTTTGGCCCGGGAAGCGGGGGATAATTTCTATTTGTTCGGGGGGTATTTCCAAAAAGGCCATACCCTGTTCATACAGAACAATCTGGACAAAGCCCTTGAAGCATACCAAACAGCTATGCAAATTGCACAAGGGGATAGGAATAAGGAAGGGGAAGCCAAGGCCCTTATGTATCAGGGATTTGTCTATTCAGATTCCGGGGAACCAGACCGGGCCATAGACTATGTAATGCAGGGTATTGCTCTTTTACGTGATCCTGAAGTCCAGAATCTGGAAGGGGGTGAAAGCTTACTGGCAGCTGCTCTTATCAACCTGGGCAATATCCACATGCAGGAGAACGAACTTGAAAAAGCCGCTGGATATTTTGAGGAGGCTGAGGAAATTTACAGGCGCCTCAACTCCCGAAGTCATCTTAAATATGTACTGGGAAATCAGGGGATGATTTATGCCAGGCTAGGCGATCTCTCAAAAGCTGAGGAAAACCTAAATGAGGCTATCCGGCTTCTTGAGGAAGATGAAAACTATGCACCCATAGCCGAATACCAGATTACGCTGGCAGAAGTCTATCGGGATTCTGAGGAGTTTGACAAGGCACATGGGTTTGCCGATCAAGGCCTGGAGCACGCCCAGCGGTTAGGCCTGAAGGAATTAATCAGTAGAGGAAGCCTTGTCCTGGCCGAACTTGATTACCAGTCCGAAAACTATAAGGAAGCCTTTCAGCACCAGGCCATGTACATGCAGTACAAGGACTCCATGGATGTCGAAACGGTTGATATGAACCGCTTGGAACGGGCACAGGCGGAAATGGAAGCATTGAGGGTCACCAATGAATTGGAGGTCAAGGAGCTGCAGCAAAAAAGCTACCGGACTGCCCTTTGGGCCGTTGGGGTGACCGCATTGCTTTTGATTATAATTGCTGTTGGCAGCCTCGGCAGATATCGCTATATGCGGAAAACCAACAAGATCATCTCTGCAGAGCGGGACCGGTCGGAGGAGCTGCTGCTTAATATCCTGCCCAAGGACACGGCCCAGGAGCTCAAGGATAATGGCCATGTGCTCGCCAAGCGATTCGAGTCCGTTACGGTCCTTTTTACGGACTTCAAGGGGTTCACTGCCCATGCGGAAAGCCTGGACCCCGAAAAGCTGGTGGAAAGCATCGACCTCTATTTCTCAAATTTCGACGCCATTATGGAAAAGCACGGCCTGGAAAAGATCAAGACCGTGGGGGATGCCTATATGTGCGCCAGCGGCCTGCCTTTCCCCTCAGAGGACCACGCGCACCGGATGGCAGAGGCAGCCCTGGAGCTGATCGAGTT
>JARRLI010000151.1:0-4112 GCA_037387145.1 Robiginitalea sp.
CCAGATCCGCAGGGTTTCATCCGGGTGTTTAGAATAACCAAAATCATTGGCCCTTGTGAAAAATTGCTGTCCTCCGTCGATGTTGCGGGCGGCAAGCAATTCCTCTGTACGAAGCACGCCCAGCAATTCCCGCAGTTCAGTTCCGATGAGATTTTGACCCCCGTCTCCCCTGGTCATGGAAAGATAGGCTGTCCGGGCATGAACGTGATTTGATAGATAAGAGATCAGACGGGTGTTCTCATCATCCGGATGTGCTGCAATGTACAGTGCAGAACCCAGAAAATTGAGTTTCTTTAGCTCATTGTATAGCTTAACAGAGGATGGGGGTGCTTTATCCTGGCCAGGCATGCTAAAAGGAAGCAGCAGCATTCCGATTATTAGCCAACACAATTTTCTTAGCATAGAAGGTCTTTTTGCCGTCAATCAAAGATAGAAAGATTCGCAGGCCAGCTTGCCTATTTAAAACTTTATTAACAAGTTAACATGCCCGGACCCGTTTATTACTTCAGAGGGAAGTTTACAACATGACGTTTAGTGCAGGGAAATTAATCTTTCATTTCAGCCTGAGTCCCAAACTATCTCGCAGAGATTCATCCTCCCTGGAATTTTTCTGCCAATATGGAGTCATGAGTGTCTTTTTTCGTTTTGCTGTTGAGGTAATCATACCGCTTCCTGTCCTGAAGCCAGCCTGAAAGGTCTCCGTCCATCCTTCAATACGATACGGGAATGTGCCTTCAAAGTGAATTTGCAGAGTCCGGTTGAGCCCGGGATATGTTAGGGTATAGGTCCGCGTTTCTCCAGGTTCTGAAAGGGTTCCGGTGGCTTTGTAGGACTTAATGGGTCTGTGTTTCAGCCGCAGGTATTCCAGGGATGGAATCACTTCCATATCCCCGGCAGGCAGCGCATCTGGCTCGAAGCGGATTCTGGTCCACAATTCGTCTTCCAGGAGGGTCAGTGGGAGACTGAGATTCTGATCTGCCTCAGCTTCGAAGTAACTGTGGGATACAATCTCAAATTCCTCACCCCTGTTTACCTGAGTGTAGGCATGTCCGCACCACTCCTGAACCGAAGTTGTAACCTTCAGGGCGTGCTGATTATCCGAAACAGGATAAAAAATACTACTCATAATAGAATAGGGATACACCCCGGTCATAAACTTCCGCACCCGGTTCAACTTGAGTACGGAGGTCGATTTTTCACCAGGCAGATCGGCCTTTACCTGTTTCTCCAGATCAAAGGGCTCTGTAACGTAGATCAGCACCGCTTCCCCATCGCGCAGTTCACCATATCTGGCCTGCTCCAGTTCATAGCTATTGAGTTCGGCCACACCGGAATACCAGTATTTTTTGAAATCGCCACTCAGGGGGCGGGCTGGGAGTGCCTTGGGTACTGTATCTGAAATTTCTGCCCGTATTTCTTCGGCTGGGGCAGGAGCTTTACGGCAGCCTGTCTGTGTCAGCATTATCAAAATAAACGCTGACACAATGAAATTCAGTTCTCTTTTCATGACCTTTTTAATCAAATCTACCCTAATTGCCTCCGGGGACCATGGTTCTTAACGTTTTGTAAACTAATTCAGTGGGAAGCCCTACGACGTTGGTGTAGGAACCACGGATAGTTTCTACCCCCACCAATCCTATCCATTCCTGAATGCCGTAGGCACCTGCCTTGTCCAGCGGGTGACCGATTTGCAGATAGGTGTCTATCATCTGTTCACTGAGGTCTGTGAATTTGACTGAGGTAACTGCATGTTCGGTGAGTTGTTTAGCAATCCCCGAGAAACACACAGAGGTTATAACCTCATGCCATTGTCCTGACAAACGCCGCAGGGTCTCCTGGGCTTCATTCATATCGGCTGGTTTCTCCAAAACGCTATTATTAAACCAAACAACGGTATCTGCCGTTAGCAGAAGACTGTCCTGATCCAAATCAGCCCTTAAAATAGTTGCCTTTTGACGGGCGAGGTAGTCTGTGATCTGATGGCCAGTCAAGCCTTCCGGGTACGATTCTTCCATATCCGCCTGACGCAATTCGAATTCAAGCCCCATGGCCTCCAGAAGTGCCTTCCGCCTTGGAGAAGCTGAACCTAGAATCAGGTTTTTTGGTTGAAAGGAATGCATCTGAAAGGATTAGTCGTTGGCTGCACTGAAAGGGGTATGCCAGTCCCCGCGTATCTTGAGGACCTGTTCAATGATGTCCCTGACACATCCTTCCCCTCCGTCGTAGTGGGATATGTAGTGAGAAATCCTTTTTACCTCGGGTACAGCGTTCTGAGGGCAGGCTACCATCCCCGACATTTGCATGGCAGGAATATCGGGAATATCGTCTCCCATGTACAAAATCTCCTGAACGGGTATCTCGTAGTCCATCAGGTACTCCCTAAGGGATTCCTCCTTGAAGTCAGCTCCCAGGTAAATGTCCGTTACTCCCAGTGCCTGCATCCGTTTTCGAACTCCTTCATTGGTCCCGCCACTAATGATACAGATACGGTATCCCTGGCTTAGGGCGGTCTTAACGGCGTAACCATCGCGAACGCTCATTTTTCGCAGTAACGCACCCTCAGTGGTTATCAGAATGGAGCTGTCGGTAAAAACACCGTCAATATCAAATACGAAGGTGGTAATATCCTTAAGGAGTTCTTTATAGTTCTTGGTCATAGGTGTTTGCTATGGAATCAGATATTTTTTTATAGAGTTCTTTTTTTGACGAATCTGCCAGGAGGCCGAGGTGTTCCCGCTGGGTCTGACGGTCGCCCCGTCGGGCCGGGCCTGTTTGTGCTTCCCTAGCTGAAAGTGTTTCCAGTTTTGCCCATGTCTCCCGGATCAGGGGATGCAATATTTCCATTGGTATTTCCTGCTCTTGGCATATGCTTTCACCAAGATAGACCATATGATTGGAAAAATTATTCAAAAACACCGCTGCCAGGTGTAGGTATTTTCGCTGAAGCGTATTGAGCTCCACTACAGTATTACTCAGGGCAGATGCCATTCTATGCAATAGTGCGCTGTCCTCCTTTCGTTCTGACTCAATGATGAGCGGGACTTCCTGAAAGGTAAGTTCTCTTTGTTTTGAGAAGGTCTGCAACGGGTACATTACGGCCTTCTTTCGTTGATTGCCCAGTACTCCGACCCCTGAGGCTCCTGAAGTATGCACCATCAGCGCATCTAGTCCCGGAAGTTTTCGGGCGACTTCGCCAATGGCCGTATCGGATACAGCCAGCACAATGACATCAGCCTGTTCCAGAGGACCTTCCAGACCGGTCCTTGGGAGGGATGTATCGAATTCTGATAAAGCCTCCGGCCGCCTGGCGACAAGCTGCAGCAGGGAAATACCGGGAGCTTTAAGCATTGCCCGGTGCATGTGATAGGCGACATTTCCACTCCCTACAAGAACCACCTTTATCATGCTGTAAAAATAACCATATTCAATGATCCTTTATGCAGTCAGGTGGAAAAAGGTGATTAACGCCCTTCAGCAGGCAGAATAGCCGGGATAAGTAACACAAGTTTCCTACATATCACATGGTGACAGCCCGCTGCATAACATTTTGAAGTGTCTTTTTAACAGTTATGATTTTTCACCCAGTGCTTCCTGCCGTATTTTTGGCACCGATCCATTAAATTTGGATGGACTAACGTATACCCACGACATGCTTAAACCCCTGGCAAAACTTCTTTTTTCAACCAGACTTATGGCCGTATTGTTCCTTACCATGGCGGTTGCCATGGCTTTCGGCACATTCATTGAGAGCTGGTACAGTACAGAAACTGCAAGGATTTGGATCTACAATGCCTGGTGGTTTGAGGTGATCATGGTCTTCTTTGTGATCAATTTTATAGGAAATATTTCCCGTTACAAATTGATGCGATGGGAGAAGTGGCCCGTTTTGCTGCTTCATCTGTCCTGGGTCCTGATCATTGTGGGAGCTTTTGTGACCAGATACATCAGTTATGAGGGGATGATGCCCATACGGGAGGGAGAAACCGAGAATATATTTTATTCAGACAAAACCTACCATACTGTTCTTGTCGACGGGGTCAAGGACGGTGAACCCCAGCGGAAGGCACTGGAAGATGATCTCATTGTCACTGAGCAGGCTTTGCAATCCAACC
>JARRLI010000152.1:0-4102 GCA_037387145.1 Robiginitalea sp.
GGTCACCCTTTACGGGGAATCCGGAGCGGGAAAAACATCCACACTGCGCATGCTCGCTGGTCTGATGACTCCAGACAAAGGCCGGATCAGCGTAGATGACCGTGTATGGTTTGATTCCCGGAAGAAACAAAACCTGAGGCCACAACACCGGAAAATAGGCTATGTTTTTCAGGATTATGCACTTTTCCCCCATATGACGGTCCGACAGAACCTCGAATTCGGTGCTGAGGGATCTGATAAAAAGATCATATCCGGGCTTATTGAAATGGTAGCCCTGGGCGATTTACAACATCGCAAACCCCAAACGCTTTCGGGTGGGCAAAAACAACGCGTAGCGCTGGCGAGGGCACTGGTCCGGCAGCCGGATATCCTGCTTTTGGACGAACCCCTGTCCGCCCTTGATTTCATAATACGATCTAAATTACAGGATCATATTCTGGGGGTACACAGGGAATTTGGCCTGACAACCCTGCTTATAAGCCATAACCTGGGTGAGATCCATAAATTGTCGGATCGTGTGATCGTTCTGGATAAAGGGAGTGTCCAACGGGAGGGTCCTCCTGAGGAACTCTTTTTGTCAAAAAGGATCAGTGGCAAGTTTAAATTCACCGGAGAAGTGTTGAAAATTGAAAAAGCTGAAGTACTTTTCATCGTGACCGTCCTTATTCAGAATCAGGTAGTTAAGGTAGTGGCTCAGGCTTCAGATATCGAAGGGCTCCAAATCGGGGACACGGTACTGGTAGCCTCCAAGGCTTTCAACCCTGTAGTGTATAAAATAAGCTGAAACAGATTCGACGGTATATAATAGCCTGCCAGTGCAGAACTTCATAAATTTGGGTTTGGTACATTAATTGATCAGGGGTCAATGGTTTCTCGGAGCGTCATTAAGCATCCTGAACCCTTAACCCCTGATCAGGAACATAAAAAAGAAATCTCAGATTCATGCCAAAAATATTAGTAATCGAGGACGAGGCCGCTATCAGAAGGGTGCTGGTCAAGATCTTAAAGGAAGAAAACGACAAGTACAGTGTGGAGGAGGCAGATAATGGCGCTTCGGGAATCGATTTGATCCGGAAGTCGGATTATGACCTTGTCCTTTGCGATATAAAAATGCCCAAAATGGATGGGGTGGAGGTATTGCAGGAAGCCCGGAAACTAAAGCCGGAGATACCTCTAATCATGATCTCCGGGCACGGGGATCTCGATACAGCTGTACAGACCATGCGCCTTGGGGCGTTTGACTATATCTCCAAGCCGCCGGACCTGAACCGGTTGCTCACCACAGTCAGAAATGCACTTGACCGGAAGGAGCTGGTTGTGGCCAACAAGAGGTTGAAGAAAAAGGTGAGCAAACACTATGAAATGATCGGGGAAAGCCCTGGGATCCAGAACATCAAGGAAATGATCGAAAAAGTGGCTCCCACGGATGCCAGGGTCCTTATTACAGGATCCAATGGTACGGGCAAGGAACTTGTGGCCCACTGGATCCATGAAAAAAGCGGACGAGCTACTCAGCCTTTTATAGAGGTGAATTGTGCGGCTATTCCTTCCGAACTGATCGAAAGCGAGCTGTTTGGCCATGTAAAGGGGGCTTTTACTTCTGCGGTAAGAGACCGGGCGGGAAAGTTCGAAACAGCCAATAAGGGCACCCTGTTCCTGGATGAGATAGGGGATATGAGCCTTTCCGCACAGGCAAAGGTCTTAAGGGCCCTTCAGGAAAACACGATTTCCAGGGTCGGATCCGACAAGGATATAAAGGTGGATGTGCGGGTAATTGCCGCTACCAATAAAGACCTTCAGAAGGAAATAGAAAACGGCAAATTCCGCGAAGACCTCTACCACCGGCTTGCAGTTATTCTAATCCGGGTACCTGACCTGAATGAACGACGGGACGATATCCCTTTGCTGATCGGCCATTTTGCCGAAAAAATAAGCGATGACCAGGGAACAACACCTAAAACCTTTTCGACAGCGGCGGTACGCAAGCTTCAGGAGTATGACTGGACCGGTAATATTCGGGAATTGCGCAATGTGGTGGAGCGGCTGATCATCCTCGGCGGGGAGGAAGTCAGTGCAGGGGATGTCGAATTATTTGCAACAAAATAGACATTTGCCCTAACGGCTGCATCCTTTGAGCCTGTACAGGGCATTTTCCGTGATTTCTTTGGTGCGCAGGTTGTAGTATTTTTTTGCCGGTGTAAGATCGCCTTTCTCCAGTTGCTTCTCACAATGCGCATAAATGCGATTTACAAACACAAGGGCTTCCTCACAGGGAACCCCGTTGACGACCTCCTCCAGGGAGCTCCTGTAGTTTATAAGCGCTTTTTCAATTTTGGCTTCCAGCGCTTTCTCCTCTTCGATAAGCCTCTTTGCCTGGGTCTGTGACGGCATGCCGTTTCCTGAGGTCATTAGCTGTTGTCCAAATGGACGTCCATGGGTTTCGTCGTGCACCTTAAGTGCTTCCTTCCCGGCATGGATATAATCCATAGCCCTCGATAGGGGTATGCGTGTTCCTTCCAGTGTTGTGACCTGGGTAGCCAGTTTGAGGTTCTCCAGGCTTTCGAACAGATTTTTGCGGGTGTAATCACAACCACAGTCCTGTAGCTGGTTCCGGGTCCGCTCTATGGCATTAAGTGCTTTGAAGGCGTGGTACCGGATCAGGCTCATATCTTCCTGCTCGAGTGCCTGCTCCGTCTGTTTCTCTACAAAGCGGATCATAGCCTCTGTATTGCTGCAAGCCTCTTCAGGGGTTGCGGAGGTTAGGGTTAACCATCCTGCAAGTACAATCAAGAAACGAAGTGGTTTCATAACATAAGTTTTAGACGATCCAGCAGATCGTTTGCGATTTGGGTGCTCCAAAAATATCATACCCTGAGGCCGAACACTAAATTTTTCGACTATTCGCCCTTCCTTAACGGCCTTCTGCAGGAACACCCCGTAACCTTTCGTTCAATGGTACTATTTACCGGAGGAATTGCCATAGGATTTCATTTTGTTATATCTTAACCCCATGAAATCTATATCAGAGCAGGATTACCGGGCTGACTCCGAATTAGAGCTGTCCCAGACGGGCACCTACGAAGACTTTGGGCACAGAGCCAAGAAGCTTGAAAAAAGATTGCGCAAGGTTCGCAGGGACCTGGGGGATTTCCAGGATAAGATGTACGCCCACGGAAAGTATGCCGTACTGGTTTGTATACAGGGGATGGACACTGCCGGAAAGGATAGTTTGATTCGTGAGGTATTCAAGGATTTCAATGCCCGGGGAGTCGTGGTACACAGTTTCAAGGCCCCCACGGAACTCGAGCGAAAGCACGACTTTCTTTGGAGGCACTATATCGCTCTTCCCGCCCGGGGCAAATTTGGGGTCTTTAACAGGACCCACTACGAAAATGTGCTTGTTACACGTGTTCATCCTGAATATATAGTCGGTGAGTATATGCCCGGAATTACTGAGGTGTCCGATATAGATGATGCCTTTTGGGACCGCAGATTCCGTCAAATAAATGACTTTGAAAGACATCTTTCAGAGAATGGCATCCTGATATTCAAATTCTTTCTGCACATATCAAAGGAAGAGCAGCGACAGCGCCTATTGCGCAGGCTGCGCCTTCAGAGGAAGAACTGGAAATTCTCCCCGGGTGACCTGGATGAACGTGAATACTGGGATATTTATCAAAACTACTACCAGGAGGCGATCCAGCGGACAACTAAAGACCATGCCCCATGGTATGTGATTCCCTCGGATAACAAGGACGGGGCCCGACTTATTGTGGCCAGCATCCTCCTGGAGGTATTGCAACGGTATGAGGACATCCAGGAACCTGAGCTGGATCCGGCCGTCAAAGCCAATCTGGAACAATACATCAAAGAACTAAGAAAACGAAATAAATAATGGGGCATATAGTTGGCAAGACCTTTAAACCCATCCTTATCAGAACCCGTTTGTTATTCCTGGTTTGCGTATTGCTTGCCGGATTACCGGACCTGACTGCCCAGGCGAAGGATGCGGATATGCTGCAGAAAATCTACAGAGCTTCCCTCACCAATGGGAAGTCCTATGACTGGCTCAATCATCTCTCCAACCAGATTGGCGGCCGGC
>JARRLI010000153.1:0-5782 GCA_037387145.1 Robiginitalea sp.
TATACTTCAAAGACACGGGTGCCCTCAGAGAGTTCGCAATCCCAGGCTCCTAGCCGCATGGTACCCCCCTTGTTGACGATCGTCTTCTGGGCTTCCATAAGGTCTATAACCGGATAGGTGGTATTCGGGTTCATCTCGGTGGAATTGGCATCTTCATGCCCGAGTACATTCCGGGTAAATTCGATCACGGCCATTTGCATTCCCAGACAAATTCCCAGGAAAGGGATCCCGTTCTCACGGGCATACTGAACCGCTTTAATCTTGCCTTCAATCCCCCGCTCCCCAAAGCCCGGGGCTACCAGGATACCATCCAGGTCCTTCATTTTATTTTTAATGTTGTTCACGCTGATGTGTTCCGAATGAATGGAAAAGACATTGACCTGCACCTCATTGGTTGCTCCGGCATGTATCAGGGACTCCAGAATGCTCTTGTAGGAATCCTGCAATTCCACATATTTCCCGATAAGGCCAATATTGACTTCGCTTTTCGGATTTTTCAGGCGTTGCAGGAATTCCTTCCACTGTTCCAGATCGGGGCCGGGTTCCTTGGGCAGCCTGAGTCTTTCCAGCGCCACTGTATCCAGGCCTTCTTCTGACATCATCAGGGGAACATCATAGATGGTATTGGCATCGATGGACTGAATAACCGCTTCTTTGCGGACGTTGCAGAACAGTGCCAGTTTCTGCTTGATCTCCTCGGAAAGCTCATGTTCGGTCCGGCAGACCAGGATGTCCGCCTTGATCCCACTCTCCATGAGGGTCTTGACCGAGTGCTGGGTGGGTTTTGTCTTCAGCTCCCCTGCAGCCGAAAGGAAAGGCACCAGGGTAAGGTGGATCACTATGGCGTTATTCTCCCCAATTCCCAGAGCAACTGACGTACCGCCTCTATATACGGAAGGGACTCAATATCCCCTACCGTTCCGCCTATTTCTGTGATCACAATATCGTATTCCCCGCTGTTTCCCAGCAGCTGGATGCGCTCCTTGATCTCATTGGTAATGTGGGGGACCACCTGTACGGTCTTCCCCAGGAATTCGCCACGCCGTTCTTTTTCGATCACGCTTTGGTAGATCCGACCTGTAGTGACGTTGTTCGCCTGGGAGGTTCGTACATTGAGGAACCGCTCATAGTGCCCCAGGTCCAGGTCTGTTTCGGCCCCGTCATCCGTCACGTAGCACTCCCCATGCTCATAAGGATTGAGCGTTCCGGGATCCACGTTTATGTAGGGGTCCAGTTTTTGTATGGTGGTTCGAAATCCGCGCGCTTGCAGCAGTTTTGCCAGGGAGGCGGCAATGATTCCCTTTCCAAGTGATGAGGTAACACCCCCCGTAACGAAGATATACTTTGTAGAAGGCATATTCGGATGTATTGTTACGGGATCCAAAGGTACAAATTACCTGAGGAAATTGGGCAGGATACTCCCGAATTTATTTCCAATTCCGGCGCAGCCTGCTAAAGGCGGCCGCTGAAAGCCGAATCCATTTGAGGTTACCGCCCCGCGCAACTGGGGGAGCTAAGCTGAAAATCTCAGTCCCCACGATCCTCCAGCACCTGACCGACCTTCGCATTCCAGGACTTCTGGGCCCCGCGGTTCCTTGAGAAGTCAGTTTCCCTGTCATACCGGTGTTGAAACTCCGATAGTTCCCGGTTGATCTGGTTGAATATCTTCCGGACCTCCGTGCGTACATTTCCGCCGAAGGTCCTCCCATTTAAAAGTTTCCGCATCTTGCGCGCGTAGATTTCGGTAATATCAAAGTGGAGCTGTTCATGGCTCAGCACCATCGAATCACAGAGCTCTGGATGATACCATGACCTTTGGGGATAACTGTGGTGGCCGCTACCCGTTTGCTGTCTGGAGGGGTTCCACGGAAATCTGACCAGTCCAGAGGCTGGCCCGCCTCCCATGGGATTCCTTCTTCCTCCTGGGCCTGCATGCCGAGGAGGCCTGCTAGCAATAGAAAGGTGAAGTGTTTTACAAAGTCCAAAAGAATCGGATGTCCTTATTGATGTCTTCGTGCAGGCTATACCAGACCGGGCAGGTACGGGCTGTGTTCTCCAGGATCCTGCGGTCCTTTTCAGAGATCCTGGATGGCAGGTAAAGGTCTACCTCCACTCTCGAGATCCTTCTGGGGCGGGCAGCCATATGCTTGGTAACCTCCGCATAGGAGCCCTCAAGGGTCCCTTCCCGCTCCGCAAATTTAATCCCCATCATGGTGAGCATGCAACTGGCAAGGCCTGTGGCAACTGTATCCGTGGGGCTGAAGGCCTGCCCCAGGCCGTGGTTGTCCACCGGGGCATCTGTGTGGAACGCATCTCCCGATCTGAGGTGCGTACAGCTGGTGCGTAATTTTCCCTGGTAAACGACTTTGGAGGTCATGGGTCCTGGATTTCTTTAATTTGCAGGTCTTCATACATCAGAATGTAGGAAGCCGTATTGTAATATCCGGATTCCCATCCTTTCCAGTAATTGAACTTGTTTCCGCTGTATTCAAGCTCCCCGATCTGGTCCGCGATCTGGAAGAGATCCAGCTTGTAGGCCAGGCGCAGCAGGAGGTCCATTCCCATATCAAAGCCCCGAATCCCATATTTGTCCGGCTCTCCCCGGAACCGCTTGCGATACCTGCGCAGAAAGGCATCCGAACTCGATTCACTGGGTACGGAAGGGAAGGTGAATTTCAGGTTGGAGAGGTGTGGGATGGATATTACTTCATTTTCAAACGCCCGGTCCTTATAGGTGGTGAACATCCGTATACGGGTCGTATCGGAATTAGCGGAATTAAGGATGGAGCTTACGCTTGAGGCAATCTTAAAATTATCGGTCTCCACAAATACCCAATTGTCCGCCTCCTGAGAAAGCTGGTTGATGAAGACCTCCCGGTCCAGGGAGATGTTTTCTTCCTCCTCCCTGAGTTCAACCAGTTCAGCTGCAGGAAAGGTCTTTAGGATCTCGGCCTCTGCATCCTGGTTATTCTGGTCCGAGATCACCAGTATTTTCTGGTCTGTAGCCTGTCCTTTGACAAACTCCAGCATTCGTTGGCGCAGCCGGTTCTCTGGTGTATAGGTGTAGAACAGGTTTTCCATGTCCACAGCTGTACTCACGGGCAGGGGAGCCAGCACAGGTACGTTCAGTTCCGAGGCGCGGGTAGCCACTTCCTGTACGGACTCAGGTACCAGGGGGCCAACAATGGCACTGTAGCTGCTGAGGTCTTCGCCCTGCATCAACTGCCGGACGCGATCTGTATTCAGCTCGGTATCAAGTGTTTTTATTTCTACCGACATCCCCAGTTCCGCTATCGAATCCAGGGCGATCAGGAGCCCCGAATACAGGCCCAGGCTGTACTGGAGGGCATTGTTCTGCTCAATCCGCTTACGGGTACTTTCTGTATCCTCCAGGTCCAGGCGGTCCAGGCGGAATGGAAGGAGCACCAATAATTTTGGGATGTGCTGGGTATTGATACTGTCTTTCAGATCAAAGGTTTCAAGTACCAGATCATTTTTTACCTCAAGGGTACCTGCCCGGTCCCTTGGGATTTTGAGCACCATGCCGGCCTGTAGCCCACGGGCCAGCTGTGGGTTCAGGGCCAAGAGGTCCGCATACCCGACTCCCAGCTTACGGGTAAGGGAATATTCTGTCTGCTTGGGCTTGACTTCGTAGTAGACGTATTTGCCTCCACCCTGGAGGGTATCTGTTTTTTTCTCCGGCAACCGCAGCACCATCCCTTCCTGCAGGTTGCCCCGTTCAAGGATTTCTGGGTTAAGCCGAATGATCTCCTCCCTGGAAATACCGTATTCCTGGCTCAGGCTGAACAAGGTCTTTTTGGTGGGGACCGTATAGGAAACGTAGGCCTGGGTTTCCGCTTCTTCGGCATCTGTTCCCGGGGGCTTTGGGAGTTTGAGTTCCTGCCCGGCCGCCAGATAACTCGTGTTCCCGGGCAGCTCCGGGTTCAGGACCAGGAGGCTGTCTACCGTAATATTGAATTTATGCGCAATACTCCAGCGCGTCTCCTTGGGAAGGACCTCATAGCTCATCAATTCAGGAGCCTCTATCACTGCATAAGGATTCCACCCGGTGGGATACCTGGGGATACGCAGTACCATCCCACGCTGCAGGCTTCTGGAGTAAAGTTCCGGGTTATATCGTTTGATACGCTCCTCGGGGATCTCATACCTGCGGGAGATGCTGAAAAGTGTTTCCTTGCGTTTCACACGGTGGGTCTGGAACCCGATGGGCTCTACCTGACCGGTTGAGTCTACGCTTATGGAGGGCTGTTGCGGCTGGTTGACCACCTCGCCACCGGTTATGGGAACGGCGAGGATGGTGTTCGGCCGCAGGGGCTCACCTTCCTTTACTTCCTTGTTAAACCGCAAGAGGTCTTCGGTGGAAACCTGGTAAAGGCGGGCCACAGACTCCAGGGTCTCTCCCCGCTTGACAGCATGGGTTTTGAATTGCTGTGCCTGTGCCTTACACCCAAACAGCAGCAATAGGGACACCAGCAAAAAATACTTTCCCAAAAGCTTCATATTTATTCCCATTCAATAGTGGCCGGAGGTTTGGAACTGATATCGTAGACGACCCGGTTCACGCCCGGCACTTTATTGATTATATCATTTGAGATCTTCTGCATGAAATCGTAGGGCAGGTGTACCCAGTCTGCAGTCATCCCGTCGGTGCTTTCTACCGCCCGTAAAACTACGCATTTTTCATAAGTACGCTCATCCCCCATGACCCCCACGCTCTGGACGGGAAGCAGGATTGCCCCTGCCTGCCAGATCTTATCGTAAAGCCCCCATTCCATGAGGCCCTGAATAAAAACGTGGTCCACCTCCTGCAGCAGGGCTACCTTCTCCCGGGTTATGTCCCCCAGGATACGGATAGCAAGCCCGGGGCCCGGAAAAGGTTGCCTGCCAAGCCTTTCTTCCGGAATACCGAGGCTGGTCCCTACCCTTCGCACCTCATCCTTGAACAGCATTTTAAGGGGCTCCACCACGCTCAATTTCATGAAATCAGGCAGCCCTCCTACATTGTGGTGGCTTTTTATGGTGGCCGATGGCCCGCCGGTGGCCGATACAGATTCAATCACATCCGGGTAGATGGTCCCCTGCGCCAGCCATTTGGCATCCTCCACAAGGTGGGACTCATCGTCAAAGACTTCTATAAATACCCGGCCGATGATCTTCCGCTTCTTTTCGGGATCCGATTCTCCCTCAAGTGCATCCAAAAAACGTGCCGAAGCATCCACCCCCTTCACATTCAGTCCCATATGTTCGTATTGGTGCAGCACCTCATCAAACTCATTTTTGCGCAACAGGCCGTTGTTTACGAAAATACAATGCAGGTGCGGGCCAATGGCTTTATGCAGCAATACCGCTGCCACCGTGGAATCCACACCCCCTGAAAGGCCCAGGATCACCTTCTCGTTCCCGATCTTTTCTTTGAGGTCGGCCACGGTGGTCTCCACAAAGGCGGCCGGGGTCCATGACTGTTCCAGGCCTGCGATGTCTACCAGGAAATTTTCCAGGATGCGTTTGCCCTCAGTTGTATGGTAGACTTCGGGGTGGAACTGGATGCCGTATACCTTTTCGGAATCGATCTTGAAGGCGGCGTTTTCCACATCGTGGGTACTGGCCAGGAGTGTTGCCCCTTCCGGGAGCGCCTGTATGGTGTCGCTGTGGCTCATCCAAACCTGTGTATCAACTACGACATCCCTGAAAAAGGGATCGGGGTTGATACTGCTTAACCGTGCCCTGCCGTATTCCCGTGTATTGGAGGGGGCGACATTCC
>JARRLI010000154.1:0-4078 GCA_037387145.1 Robiginitalea sp.
GTCGGAAGCTTTGTGATCTTCTACAAAACGGAGGACGGTGGGGAAACCTGGTTGCGATTGGAAGATCCCAATCTGCCCACCTCAGCAGGCAGGGCAGTCCTGGGAGTGACTCCTGCAAATCCGGAACTGTTGTATGTGCTGGCAGCGGGCACCTTTGATGAGAATTTTTTTGCCTACAAAGGTTTCTATCGATCTGATGATAGCGGAGCTACCTTCACCGAAAGCGATAACAATGTGGATATCATGGAGTCCAGCCAGGCCTGGTTTGACCTGGCCCTGGAAGTATCCCCAACCGATGCCGATGAAATTTATATGGGCTGCCTGAATGTCTGGAAAAGCACCAATGCCGGGAATTCTTGGTTCCAGCTCAATGAATGGTTCTCCAATAATGATGCTTACACCCATGCAGACATACACACCCTGAAATTCTTCAATGACAAACTATATGCGGCCACCGATGGCGGTATTTATGTTTCGGACAATGGGGGCAGCACCTTTACCGACTTCACAGCAGGTATGTCTATCGCTCAAATCTATAAACTCTCTGTATCTCCCCGGGATCCTTCCAAAATGATCGGCGGCCTTCAGGACAACGGCGGGCAGATCCTCAATCAGGGATCCTGGAATTCCTATCACGGAGGGGATGGCATGGACAATGTGATCGACCCGAACAACGATAACATCGTGTACGGATTCACCCAGTTTGGGGGCACCCTTAACATTTCTTCGGATTCGGGCCAGTCTATTGGTGTCGTTTTTGCACCTGCGGGTGCCAATGGCAACCCTGTGAGGGGCAATTGGATTACCCCCCTGGCCATAAGCAATACCGGTGACGTCTACAGCGGATTCGATGGTGTGTACAAACTCAACGGAAACAATTGGGATAAGATATCCGATGATTTCGGCGGAACGGAACAGGGAGACCTGATTGAGGACCTTCTTGTAGACCCCACTAATCCCAATATCATTTATGCTGCAGAAAGCAATATTCTATACCAAAGTAGGGATGGAGGTAATACTTTTCAGGAATTTTTTGCAGGGAACAATCCGATCTCAGATATCGCTATTGATACGGATGACGGGTCGGCTGTCTATATTGTGACTTCCCTCAGGGTGGGACGCAGCCAAAGCGTGCAACTTGAGCAGGTAAATGATAGAAAGGTCTGGAAGATTCCCGTGGATGAAAATGGGGGGCCCGGGCTTGAGGTGGACCTTACCCTCGATCTGCCACCTGACCAGGCCATCTTTGCTATTGTGCATCAGGGTCGACACACGGATAACCCCATTTATGTGGGTACCAATTTAGGGGTGTACCGCCTGGATGATACATTCGCGGAATGGGAACCGTACTTTGCAGGGCTGCCCTCCACGGCCATCAGTGATCTGGAAATTAGCCTTGATGATGAACTGATCACGGCCAGTACTTTCGGGAGGGGGGTATGGCAATCCCCCATACCTGTACAGGTGCCTGATACAGATATCAGGGCGTTGAGCCTAAGCCCGGACAACGGGGCGATCCTTTGCAGCATCCCGGTACCGGAGTTGACCGTGGAGAACAATGGACTCAGTACCATCACGGAAGTATCCGTATCCTACACCCTGAACGGCACCCAACAGGATCCGTTTACCGAGGAGATTACGATTGCCAGCGGAGCCTCAGGGGTCATTTCATTTCCCGCCCTGGACCTCGCAGGGAAAGAAACGGTATCCCTTGAGGTGAATGTTAGTGTGGAAGGCGACGCCTTTGCTGACAACAACAGCCTGCAAAGTTTGTTTTACAACAACGATTTCGGGGCAGAAAATGCCCTCAATGACTTTGAGGAAGCCGGTTCTGAATTATTGACCTACACGGAGGGGAGTGATCAGGTAGTCTGGGAAAAAGGAACACCCACGGGTAGTGTATTGAACCAGGCGGCGTCTGGTTCACAGGTTTATGGCACCAACCTCAATGGCAACCACCCGGATGGCGTTCGCGCTTACCTGCTTACGGACTGCTACGATTTTTCGACCATCCTGGCCCCTGTCCTTAAGTTCCAGATGGCCTACGACCTGGAGCAGGACTTTGACATTGTCTATGTGATCTATTCCGTTGACGAAGGGACTACCTGGAATATTTTGGGTTCCGTCAATAGTCAACCCAATTGGTATACCAGCGATCGTACCAACAGCAGCTCCGGTGATGCCGATGACTGTCAGAATTGCCCAGGGGCCCAGTGGACGGGCACCAACAGTACGCTTACAGAATACGCTTATGACTTCGTTGCCAATGCTGCTCTTGGCGAGACAGACCTGACGGGGGCCACCAATATTGTTTTTGCCATGGTTTTTCATTCAGACCCCCTGATCAATCAGGAAGGGGTAGTCATCGATGATCTGGGCGTATCCGGTTATGAGGATGACGAAGACGATGATAACGATGGGATACTGGATGTGGATGATAACTGTCCCCTACTCCCAAATGCGAACCAGGAAGATACTGATGGAGATGGAGAGGGAGATTCCTGCGACCTGGATGATGACAACGACGGAATTCCGGATACTGAAGACAACTGCCCCCTGATTGCAAATCCGAACCAGGAAGATACAGATAATGATGGGATTGGCGATCCTTGCGACACCGATGCGGACAATGACGGCGTACCCAATAACGCGGACAATTGTCCCGGAACCCCCCAGGGAACGATTGTCGGATTGGACGGATGTGCGGTATTCACCCTTCCAGCCACGAACTTCCAGGTACAAACCATAGGGGAAAGTTGTCAGGTGAGTGATGATGGTTCCATCACGATCGAAGCGGTCGAGTCCCTGAACTATGTAGCTGCCCTGAGCGGTAACGGAGCAGACCTATCCATTGAATTCACAGCTACTGCTTCCTTTGAAGGACTGGCTTCCGGGAGTTATACCATGTGCATTACGGTGGAAGGAGAAGATGACTACCAGCGGTGCTATACCCTGGACGTGCCTCAGCCGGAAGACTTGGCCGTAAGCGGTAAAGTAAGTTCCCTGGGCAAAGAAATCACCCTGGACCTATCGGGAGGCCGGGAATACACCATTTGGCTGAACGGGCAGCGCTATACCACTACTGCCACGCAAATCACCCTCCCGCTTACCGAGCCGGTCAATCAACTGGAAGTGCGCACGGACAAGGACTGCCAGGGGGTTTATACCCAGAAGATCGAACTGGCGGAGGTACCCATTGCCCTGCCCAACCCTATAGAGAGTGGAGACCTGCAGGTGTTCATTCCGGATTCTGACGGGACTGAAGTACGAATCCGATTATTTACCCTGGATGGAAGCAGCCTTCTCAACAAGGAGCTAAAAATAAGCAACGGACAGGTCCGGATTAATATGGATGCTTTTGCCAAGGGAGTATACTTGCTCAACATCAATAGTGAGGGAAAACTCTATACCTACAAAATACTAAAGCGATGAAAGGATTATTCCCATATAAGAATACAGGCTATCTCCTGATTACCGTATTTTTGTTTTCCTGTGGGGGAGATAGTGGAGGAGGAGACGATGTAAATTCAACTCCTGATCCAGATCCCATTGTGGCCCCATCAGCGACCACGCTTGTATTTCCCGATGACGATTCGGAATGCAATGAGGGGGAAATAATCAGTGATACACAGAGCCGGGTACTTTTTCAATGGAATGCTTCCCAGAATACGGATAGTTATCAGGTAAATCTTAAAAACCTGAATACAAACTCCGTTGCCCTGACCAACAGCAACACGAATGAAGCAGAGATCACCTTGCTGAGGGGAGTTCCTTACGAATGGTTCGTGGTATCCCGGGCAAATGGCACCACTCAGACCGCCAGCAGCCCGGTTTGGAGATTTTACAATGCGGGTCCCGGCATTTCCAGTTTTGCACCCTTCCCGGCCGAAGCAATCGCACCCACAAGGGGTGCCACGATCCCTGCTACCGCGTCTGTGGCCCTCCAATGGTTCGCCACAGATATTGACGAAGACATCAGCACTTATAATTTGTACTTCGGCACAGAGAACCCGCCTGAGCTGCTGGAAGAGGGGCTTACAGACACCTCTTTTGAAGTGGTGGTCGCTTCAGGCCTAAC
>JARRLI010000155.1:0-8445 GCA_037387145.1 Robiginitalea sp.
GCCAATCTGCAGCGCCTTCACGGGTTCTTTGAATCCACCCCCCAGATCCTCCACGATGGTTTTCATCGGGGTGCCCATAACCACCTCATATAGCCCGGGACGGTTGAAATAGCTGTCCAGGCATACCAGCTTGGTGCCTGAGGACTTTTTCGTACCCACGGATTTCCATGCTTCACCTCCCTCACTAATGATATAGTGAAGCCCTGCGAGGGTTTCTACATTGTTCACAACGGTTGGCTTGTTGAAAAGCCCGCGTTGGGCTGGATACGGAGGGCGTACCCGGACTTCAGGGCGCTGGCCTTCAATGGAATTGATCAGGGCGGTCTCTTCCCCGCAAATATAGGAACCCTGTGCCTGAATGATCTTGAATTCAAAGTCAAATCCGCTGTCCTGAATATTCGCACCACAAAGTCCCCGATCCTTGAGGTCATTTATGGCTTGCTGTACTGCCTGCACGGCCTCCGGGTATTCAGCACGTATATAGACGATCCCGTGGTGGGCCCCTGTCACAAAACCACTGACAAGCATGCCAAATAAAACTGAATGCGGCTGTTGTTCCAGAAGGTAACGGTCCGAATAGGCCCCGGGATCCCCTTCATCCGCATTGCAAATGATGAATTTGACATCCCCGGCGGCCTGTCGGCAAAAATCCAGTTTAAGGCCTATGGGAAATCCGGCACCACCCCGTCCCCGAAGTCCTGACAGCTTGATTTCATCGAGGACAGATTCAGGTTGCCCTTTCAACACGCTGCTCCAGGATGTGTAGTATTCTTCAATGCCCGGAAAAGGTTTCGTCAGAATGGGTACATGGCTTACCCCTACATGGTAGGTGTCGGTTTTGACGGAGACCTTATCCTCAATGATCCCAGCCAGGTGGTCAATGGCAGTTCCTGAATAATTATGTCCTTTAAAATGGAATGCCGCGTTTTCATGGCAACGCCCCAAACAGGTCATATGGCCAATCTGCTCCTCAGAAAAAACCGAAGTGAGCTTTTCAAGTACGCCGGGCTGGGTTCCTGCACATTCACAGGCCGTCCCATTGCAAACATAAACCTGCTTGCCCCTGTTCTCCGGTTTCAGAAAATCGTAGAATGATGCGGTGCCAAACGCATTGGCCTTCCCAATAAGGAATTCATCGGCCAATACTGCGAGTTCATCCGCATCCGGACTACCGGAAGGACGGGCCAGGTTGCCCAGTTTATCAAAGAGGTTGTCATCCAGGCCCTTCCGGCCAAGGAGCTCACTTAAATTTTCTGACATAGGCTAGCTTGCTTTAGGGGTTTGGTTCCGGACCTCATCCTTTTGAACGCGGTACGGATGTGCATAACAGGTTGCTCTTCCCTCCCGGCAGAATCCCAGCAGGGTAATCCCAAATTCTTTGGCATAATCCACTGCCAGGGAAGATGGGGCTGAAACGGCTGCTAAAAAAGGAATGCCTGCCTTAAAGGCTTTGATGGTAATCTCATAGGAAATGCGCCCGCTCACCGTCATGGCTTTGGCCTGGCTGAGGTTCCCGTCCAGCAATAACCTGCCGACCACCTTGTCCACGGCATTGTGACGCCCGATGTCTTCACGGGCTGCCATTAATTCACCATCGGCGGTGAACACCGCTGCGGCATGCGTACCACCCGATTGCCGGAAATCGTGCTGGCGCTGGTTCATTTGCAGGAACATTCTTGTGAAACTTGCCGCCGTGAACTTAACAGAGGCTTCCAGACCTTTTCCGGTAAATCCGGGATCTCCCAATTCCGTTTTTCCACAGATGCCACAGGAAGATACCGACAGGAGGCTTCGGCTGTTGGAATAACCGCTGCCCAGATAATTCTCGGGAATCTCCATATCCACAGCAGTGACTACACCCTGCTCATTTTCCTTGCGCAATATTAGTTCCGGATGGAAGGTTGGTTCATTCACAATTGCCTCACTGTGCAACAAGCCGCGTACCAGTTCCTCATCGTCACCGGGAGTCCGCATGGAAAGGGTAAAGGGTTTTCCGTTTATATTGACCTGCAGGGCTTCCTCCAGCAACCAGGAGGCGTACTTCACATACGCAGCTGCGATCCGTTCGATCTCCCCCCGGCTTAGCTCCGGGCTGATATCTTTTATTTTCCTTGCTGGCATACCGGCGTAAACAGATCCTGGCGGAACAATGGTACCCTTTGTGAGGACCGCTCCGGCAGCAATAATGCTATTGGATCCCACAACACAATCGTCCATGATTATACTTCCCATCCCAACAAGGACATTGTCTTGCAGGGTGCAGCCATGCACAATGGCATTGTGGGCAATGGTGACATTGTCACCTATCTCGGTGGGGGCCTTCAGGTAAGTACAATGGATTATCGCTCCATCCTGCACATTGACGCGGTTGCCCATACGGATGTGGTGAACATCCCCGCGGATCACGGCATTGAACCAAATGCTGCACTCATCTCCCATTACAACATCCCCAACAATCGTGGCATTCTCAGCTATAAAACAATCCCGTCCAAACGCGGGGTTTTTACCTCTGACTTCCTGGATTATGGGCATATGGCTGGATTTACATTCTAAAAGTATAAAAATCTCCCAATCCGTACGCACCCATAGGACCTTCAAAACGGTGGATGGGAAGAATATCGCAAGGGATCGGGTGCCGGGATCTTAATAATTAACGGCCGGGCACTTACAATCATAGCGCTTGGCGGAAAGCTGGCCAAAATCATATCCGAGGGTAATCTGGTGGAATCCACCATTATCCAGGCGGATATCTCCCGATTGATAGGAATAATTGTAGGCAAACATGAAATCCCCCACATTGATGCCTACCAGGGGTGTGAATAGCTGCAACTGCTGTTCGCCAAAGGAACCGTCCAGCAAGAACTGGGCCCCGTTAAAACTACGCCGGTAGGACAACCCGCCCCAGATGGTACCAAAACCGACATCCCTGTACACCTTTGCATTCAGGTCCACAGTGCGTTCTTCGGTGAATTCGGTTAATTGAAGCAGGACAGAGGGCTCCAGCTGCCACTCTCCAAGGGTAAAGACATAACCCAGTGAAAAAAGATACCTCCTGAGGTTGTCAAATTCGATGGCAGTATACAGATCCCTGCCACTCCCGAGCAGGTTCAGGATGCTGAAATGTGCGTAAAATTCGAGGTAGCTGTAGGACATCCCCAGGTCCACATTGAAATAGCCAACGCTGTTGCTACCACCGGTAATAATGGGATCAGCAATAATAGACCTGAATTCGGATTCATCCAGGCTGCTTTGGATATACCCGGCACTCATCCCAAAGGAAAGCTGGTTCAATGCCCGGTAGTCCCCACTTAGGGGCAAATGATGTGCGTAGGTAAGCTTCAACCCGGTTTGGGCGTGGTATCCGTTGGCATCATTGAACAGGATTGCCCCTACCCCACTTCGGGTGTACGGGATTCGGTAATGGAAACTCAGGGTCTGCAGGCTGGGGGCCTCATCAACACTGAACCATTGCTTACGGGCGGTAAGACGAATTTTACCTCCTTCTCCGATTCCGGCCATGGAAGGATAGACCAGATAATAATTATCCGTGAGATAATCGAAATAAACGGGGATTCCTTCCTGTGCCTTGGAAGTAAACCCGCTCAGAACTCCCAGGACCAGGAAAACAAAAAGGAATCGTTTCATGCATTACGGCCGATGCCTTCTATCGAGGCTGTTAAACTATAGAGTATAACGGTTCAAAAACGACATTATTATACGAAGCAATCCGCTGAAAATAGCTTATTTTTGGCGAAAAGTCAATCAGCCGCTTGTATCAAAGGGAAATTATGAATACAAGAACATAGATGAAGCCCAGGATTCCCCTTTAGCTCAGCAACTTTTCTATCTGCCGTTCATCAAAGGGGTCTATATTTCAGGAAATTTTATCGCTTTGGAACGATTCGATATCGTTCAGTGGGAAGATGTCAGGGAAGAAGTGGCCCAGCAACTGGTAGAGTACCTTAATTCAGGAGCTCCGGTGGTCAATGAGCCATTGGGGCAGACACAGGTGGCGGCCACTGTCTATGCCGAAGTCACTCCGAACCCCGCCGTAATGAAGTTTGTGGCCAACATGAAACTCGTTCCGGGGGTTTTTGAATTCAAAAATATAGATGAAGCAGGAGCCTCACCCCTGGCGCGGAAACTTTTTGAATTCCCATTCGTAAAAGAGGTATTCATGGATCTGAATTACATCTCTGTCACAAAATACGAGGTTGCAGACTGGAATGATGTGACCATGGAACTGAGGGAAATGATCCGAAACTACCTCGCAGACGGCAACGAGGTCCTGGACCAGGAGGCAGCACAAATGCACGAACCTACATCCGCTGCCGGCGGATCCCTCTCCGAACTGGACCCTACCTCTCAGGAGATCGTAAACATCCTGGATGAATACGTAAAACCTGCGGTTGCCAGCGATGGTGGCAATATCGTTTTCCAGTCCTATGAATCTGAAAGCAAAACGGTGCATGTAATCCTTCAGGGGGCCTGCAGTGGATGCCCCTCGGGTATCTTTTGGGAGAACCATTAAAACAGCACCTATGTCAGTCTTAAAAGTTATAGAGATCCTTGCAAATTCAAATGTTAGCTGGGAAGACGCCACTCAAAATGCCGTAACCCATGCCTCCAAAACGATCAAGAACATACGATCCGTCAATATAGGCAACCAGAGTGCGACCGTTGCCGACGGAAAAATCGAAGAGTACCGGGTCAATGTAAAGATCTCCTTCGAGGTAAAGTAACCTCGCAACTCATGCAAATTTAAGCGTCCGGGAACGGGCGCTTTTTTTATCTTCAGGAATACAATGAACCACTCCGAACCAAATGCCCTGATCCATGAAAGCAGTCCATACCTGCTCCAACATGCCTACAACCCGGTTCAATGGGAAGGATGGCACGATGCTACCCTGGAACACGCCCAAAAATCGGGAAAGCTGCTCCTGATTAGTATAGGATATGCCGCCTGCCACTGGTGCCATGTCATGGAGCACGAGTGTTTTGAAGATCCGGAGGTGGCCGATGTCATGAATGTACATTTTATTCCGATCAAGGTGGACCGTGAAGAACGGCCGGATGTAGATCAGATCTATATGGATGCCCTGCAGATCATGAGTGGCAGCGGGGGCTGGCCTCTGAATGTAGTAGCCCTGCCCGACGGAAGACCTTTTTGGGGCGCTACCTATGTCCCTAAAAAGGATTGGATCCGTGTTTTGTTGCAACTGGCCCAACTCTATCGGGAAGACCCCGGTAAAGTGGAGCAGTACGCCTCGGACCTGACATCTGCCCTGGAACGAATTAACGAAGTAGCGGGTGGGTCCAAACTTGAACAGACGCCCGGCAAACAGCAATTAGCCGACTGGGTTGGGTCCTGGAAGAAGGGATTCGACCTGAATTTCGGCGGAAAACTGGGTGCTCCGAAATTCATGACCCCTGTCCTGTATGAATTCATGATGCACTGGGGGGAAGTTTCCGGGGAGGAAGACATCCGCACCCATGTCAGGACCACCCTGGATGGCATGGGCTATGGAGGTGTTTACGATCAAATTGGAGGCGGGTTCTCCAGGTATTCGGTAGACCCCAAATGGCATGTCCCTCATTTTGAAAAAATGCTCTATGACAATGCCCAGTTGCTAAGCCTTTATGCTCAGGGATATGCATTGCACCGCGAGCCGAACTACAAGCACATCGTCCTGGGAACCCTTTCCTTTCTGGAACGGGAGTTGAGGCGGCCCGAAGGCGGATACTACGCCTCTTTGGATGCCGACAGCCTGAATGAAGCCGGAACATTAGAGGAAGGGGCATATTACACCTGGACCAAAAAGGAACTGCAGTCCATCCTCGGAAAGGAATATGCCTGGTTTCAGGCCTACTATAACGTAAATGATTTCGGGCATTGGGAAAAAGACAGGTATGTCCTGATTCGAAAAGGTTCCGACCGTGAGTTTTGCAAAAAAATGGACTGGACCCAGGAGGAGCTTCAGGCAAGGCTTTCCAGGGTCAAAGCACGTTTGTTGCAGAAACGGGAAGAACGTCCCCGTCCCAGGCTGGATGACAAACTGATTACTTCATGGAACGGATTGCTCCTGGGAGGCTTTTGTGATGTGTACCGGTATTGTGATATACAGCATGCGCGCACCCAGGCTCTTGAATTGGCAGCATTCATAGAAAAGGTCCTCTCAAGGCAAGACGGGGGACTGATACATTCCTTCAAGCCTGGAGGCAAGGCAGTGAACGGCTACCTGGAAGACTATGCAGCAGTAATTCAGGGATACCTGAAATTGTATACCATCACCGGTGATGCAGCCTGGATGGAACGAAGCAAGGGCCTTTCGGACTACTGCCTTGAATATTACGCTTCCCAAGGCCAGCCCCTATTATTTTTCAGTTCCAACCTGGACCGCCCTTTGATCCGGAGAACCCTGGAGGTGAATGACAGCGTCATCCCTTCCTCAAACTCCATGATGGCAAAAAACCTCTTCCTACTGGGGTCATTTTTCGCCATTCCGGCCTATCGGGAACGAGCCATTTCCATGCTAGAAGTAATGGGAGATTCCATAGAACGGTATGCAGGGCAGTACCCAAACTGGCTGCAACTGGCCCTGTGGCTGGACAGACCTTTCTACGAAGTTGCCATAACGGGCCCCGGGGCTACAGAATCCCTTAAAGCCCTGTTACCCTTTTACCTGCCCCACACCTTTCTAGCTGGCAGTCCTCAAGAAATGCCATATCCCTTATTTACCAACCGCCACAGTGAGGAGGATACCCGTATTTTTCTGTGTGAGTTCGGACAATGCCAAAAACCACTAACGGATGTAAATGATGTACTGGCTATTCTGGAAAAAAATCAAATCTCTGATTGATCAGGTTTCTGCTTTGATCCCAACTAATATTTTATTTCTTTTGAGCCCTCTAAGCATAAATACCTCATGGAAAAATTCGAGAATTTAAAAGGATTGCTGGATGAAGGCCTTGCCTGGGTACTTAACTTCCTCCCCAATCTTTTCGTGGCCACTATAATCCTCTTTGTCGGATTATGGGTAATCCGTATTGTAAACAATCTGGTACACCGGTTCTTTGATAAAAAGGATTACGATCCTACCCTGGAATCCTTCCTGCAGAGTTTCTTTAAAGCGGCCCTGCGATTTTTGCTGTTTGTACTTGTGGTAACTCAACTGGGCGTCCCTGCCTCCTCCCTGGTAGCCCTCGTAGGGGCTGCCGGCTTGGCTGTTGGCCTGGCCTTACAAGGTTCTCTTTCCAATTTTGCCGGTGGGATTCTAATCCTGGTCTTCAAGCCCTTCAAGGTAGGAGATTACATTTCTGCACAGGGCGTGAACGGAACCGTTAAGGAAATCTCCATATTCACTACCAAAGTCAACACATTTGGCAACCAGCTGGCAATCATTCCCAACGGACAACTTTCCAACAATAACATTATTAATTTCAACGCCGAGAAAACCCGAAGGAATAAGATCGATGTGGGGATAAGCTATGGTTCCAACATTAAGAAAGCCAAGGAAATCCTACTGGAAATATGTGCTGCTGACCCGCGTATTCTGAAGGATCCGGCTCCCGTGGTCTTCCTTGGAGAACTCGCTGACAGCTCTGTGAACCTGACCCTTCGATTCTGGGCTAAAAATGAGGACTTCTGGGAGACCCATTTCCACGTAATGGAAACGCTAAAACTCAGGTTTGATGAAGAAGGCGTTGAAATACCATTCCCACAGCGGGATGTGCATATTAAACAGGAAGCCTGAAGATCATTTTTTCTTACTATGCACGATAAAATCTTTTAGGTAAAAGGGCTCAAAATACGCCAGGTCCTCAAACCGACCCTTTTCGTAGTGCATTGCAGCCAATAGACCTAGTTCCCTAGCAGATGGCTGTAGCTCCGTGTGAAATACAAAATTTGGATGGGTCAGTACCTCCCGGCATTTAGCGGCACCGTTTCCCAGCAGGTGTACTGGTCCTTTTTCTGCCCAAGCTGCAAAAGAATCCTCTGTAATAATCTCAGCCCGGGTTGGGCCTACCTCACAGTGGTCCTTGTCATAAACTGCCGCATAGACTTCCATCCGCCTGGCGTCCAGCATGGGAATCAGCACCCCCTCTTCAATGGAGCATTGGGCAGCCATGCTATCCAGGGTAGGAATCCCAATCAGCGGCAGACTACGGGCAAAACAAAGGCCTTTGGCCGAGGCTACCCCGATCCGCAGTCCGGTAAAAGATCCCGGTCCCTTGCTTACGGCTACGGCATCCAACTCCTCCCATTCCAGACCCGCCGCTTCCATGGCTTCCTCCATAAAGACATGCAGTATTTCCCCATGGGTGTACTCGGGAGAAGGATCCTCCCTTAGGGACAGCAGCTCGCTTCCCCTATAGACACCTACCGAGCAATTGGTAGATGCCGTTTCCAGGTTGATGATGTTTGCCATAGGCCGTAAAGATAAC
>JARRLI010000155.1:8473-11630 GCA_037387145.1 Robiginitalea sp.
AATCACTAATTCAGGGTGATTGGCAATCCAAAATAGAATTCAATTACCTTAATCCTGAAGATGTAGAGGTACTTGTTACGGATCACTTCAGCCATGGCGTTGTCCACACGGGACTGGGCCACACCAAAATCAAAGGCGTTCAACAATCCAACTTCATATCGCTCCTTGGCATAATCATAAGACAACTGCCTGGCTTCCAATGTTTTTACAGCTGCCTCGTAGTTCTTGGCGGCATTCAACACATCCACATAGGACTGGTTTACATTGGTTTCCAAATCGAGCTTGTCCTGCTCCAGTTGTAATTCCGCACGTTTCACATCGATCTGGGATCGCTTGATGCTATTGCGTGTATTGAAGCCGTTTAAAAGCGGGATGTCAATCCGAGCCCCGTAAGCAACCCCATCCAAAATCCAGAGCTGGTCACCAAAATTTGGTGTATATGTACCTCCTGGATTATCCGGGTCAGGCAATACAAGATTGCTGGAAAAACGGGTGGCGTAATTGAAGAATGCACCCAGGGTAGGGGAATTTGCCCCCTTGGCAATTTGCAAGTCCTTTTTGGCCAGCTCCACATTCATCTCAGAAAATTTAAGGGCAGACCTCCCCTCAAGGGCCTCTTGATAAATCACCTTGGGGGAGTTATCCAGCACATCGGAGGGAGGGACGTCGTAATCCTCATCTGCGATATCAAAATTCTGATAATCCGTGATCTGTAATAATTGAGCAAGGGCGATCCTGGAGAGCAAGACTTCATTCTCATTGTTGATGATCTGTTGCTCCTGGTTTGCTGCAGTGGCCTGGACTTCCAGGAGGTCCCCCTCCGGCAACACCCCTTCCTCTACCTGGGCGCGGGTGCGCTCAAGATCTTGCTGGGTAGCCGCAAACTGGGCCCTGGAAACCTTCAGTGTCTCCTTGTTGGACAATATCTGAAGGTAGGCAACCGCCACATTCAATCGAATATCATCTTTCAGGTTGTCCAGTCGGTACTCATTGGCCAAAGCATTCATTTTAGCCCGGCGCAGCCGGTTGACATTCCGCAAGCCGTCAAACAGATTAACCGCTGTGGTAATGCCTCCATTGGCTGTGTTAATCGCCTCTGTTGTCGGCAGGTTGGAGGAGGGATCAATGGTAAAACCTTTGTTTCCACCACCGCTAAGCTGTCCGTTGAGATTGGGAATAAAATTCCCGACAGCGTCGGATCTGTCAATTTCGGCATTTTTCAAGTCCAGTTCGAATTGCTGAATGGTCAGGTTATTGTCCTCAGCATAGCGCACGCATTCCTCCAGCGTCCATATGCGGACCTGGCCGGTAAGCATGCCTACGGAAAGCACACACAAGGCCGTTATGAATCGAATTTTCATGAGTCGTTTTTTGATAGTTATTGTAGCAACTTCCACATAGGGTTTATCCGTCTCGCGATCGAATTGAAGAAGGGCCTCCGGAATGACCATTATGCTGTCCTTCTTCTCAAGCACCAAAGACGCATTGGCACTGTAACCGGCCCTGATAAGGACTGTATCGCTCACATTCACATCTCCCTCAATCTTGAATTTCACTGCTCCAGACTCCTCTATGCCTTTTGGGGCGATAAACTTCAGAATGGCATCAAATTTCTGGTCCTCCAGGGCTCCCAAACTGATTTCCAGGGGCATTCCTACTGACAGTTTTCCAACCTCTCCCTCATCCACCTGTCCTTCAAAGATCATCTTTCCCAGATCCGCAATACTGGCTACGGTGGTGCCATCATTGAAGTTATTGGCCAGGATTACCTGATCTCCAACTTCTACAGGAATTTCCAGAATGGTTCCGTTAACGGTAGCCAGGATATTCGTGTTTGCATTGGTCGCCCCACCGGCGGACCCCTTCAGGATGATCTGGTAATCCGTACGGGCATTTTCGAGTTCCTGAACAGACTGATCGTATTGCAGTTTCAGGTTGTTGAAATCCTGGCTGGAGATAACCCCGCGGTCGAAAAGTTTTTTGTTTCGATCGTATTCTATCTTGATGTTGTTAACGGCGAGTTCGGCATTACGGACCCTTCCACGTGACTGGTTCAGTGCCTGTTCATTGGGGACCACCCGTATCGTGGCTATGAGGTCACCAACTTTGACAGCATCCCCTTCTTCCTTGTAGAGTTTGTCTATAATCCCTGAGATCTGGGGCTTGATCTCGATTTCCTCCTGGGGAATCACCTTTCCAGTGGCCACAGTTTTGAGTTCGATACTGGAGGTGAATGGCGTTTTAGTATCGTATACAATGGCCGATTTACTGTTGGTTTTGATAAAATAAGTGGCTGCCCAAAGAGCTCCAAGCACCAGGATTCCGATCAATCCGTATTTGACAAATTTGTTCATTTCTTCTGTTGGTATTAATATTCTTAGTTAATGGTCTATTCTTCGCGCAAGGCATCAATAGGTTTTATACTGACCGCTCGCTGAGCCGGTATGAGTCCGATGAGTGTTCCCAAAATCACCATCACCAGCAATGCTCCGATTACAAGCGGTATGGGCACCGTTGGGTTGGTATATGGAAAATCTGTATTGTCAGCTGTCAATCGGTTAATTATGCTGAGCACGCCAGCACCAAGTATGATTCCAATAATCCCTGCAAGCATGGTCAGGAATACCGATTCCAACAGTATTAGTGCACGGACCTCACTGGGAGTAGCCCCCAGGGCACGCCGGATCCCCAGCTCCTTGGTGCGTTCCTTCACTGAAATAAGCAGGATATTACCGATGCCAATTACTCCGGCCAGGATGGTTGCCAGTCCTACTACCAGGGATAGAAAGGTAATCCCTCGGGCAAACCCGGTAATCCTTGCGAAGATCTCACCCAGGTTAAAGGATCCGAAAGCTCGTTCATCATCCGGATGAACCCTGTGAATACGTTTCAATTCCCTTTTTACATCCTTCTCCACCTGAACCACATCCGCGTCATCATAGGCTGCGATGGAAAAGAACTGAACCTTATCTCCGGTATTGTATAGTCTTCTGAAGGTGGCGAAAGGAATAAAGATATCACCGTCAGTCCCAAAGGGCGTGGTCTGCGTAAATTTATGGACGCCCACCACCTGGAAGTAAACACCGTCTACCCTAATGAACTGGCCAATCGGGTCTTCTTCTTCATCGAACAACTCCTGCTGCACACGCTCGCCAAT
>JARRLI010000156.1:0-4071 GCA_037387145.1 Robiginitalea sp.
AGGTCGGCGCCAAGGGGATAGTGTACGTCCGTTGTAATGAAGATGGCAGTTTCAAGTCTTCCGTAGACAAATTCTACGGACAGGATGACCTCGCCCAATGGGCGGAGCGCACAGGGGCTCAAAAAGGAGACCTCATCCTGGTACTCTCCGGAGAGGCCGGGGCCACCCGTGCCCGGCTCAGCATGCTCCGAATGGAATTGGCAGAGCGCCTGGGGCTTAGAAACCCAGAAGAATTCGCACCCCTTTGGGTGCTGGACTTCCCCTTGCTGGAATACGACGAGGAAACCGGGCGGTACCACGCCATGCACCATCCATTTACGGCTCCCAAACCAGGGCAACTCCCACTGCTCGACAATGATCCCTCGGCTGTTAGGGCAAACGCTTATGATCTGGTACTCAACGGCAATGAGATAGGAGGCGGTTCCATCCGTATCCACGACCGGAAAACACAGGAAATCATGTTCGAGCATCTTGGGTTCAGCCCGGAAGAAGCAAGGCAACAGTTCGGATTCCTAATGGATGCGTTCCAATATGGGGCTCCGCCCCATGGGGGGATTGCCTTCGGACTGGACCGGCTGGTAGCCATCCTGGGCGGACAGGAGTCCATTCGTGATTTTATCGCTTTTCCGAAGAATAACAGCGGGCGCGATATCATGATCGATGCGCCGGCAGCCATCGACGCGGAACAGCTGAAGGAATTACACCTGCAGCTCAAAAAATAATCCACCGCCTTCAAAGGGCTTGGTTTATAAATGAATCGTATCTTAGGTGATATGGCCCGGTTCCCACATCTCAACACCCTGCTGGGCAGGTTCCATAAATGGCGCTACAGGCACATTTCTCACAGGACTTTTACCCAGCTTATGAGCGTTGTGGTCGGGTTTCTGGCAGGACTGGCCTCCGTTACCCTGAAAAATACTACGTACTTTATCGCAGCTGCCCTGGATAAGGGAGTGCTGTTCCTGAGCAATGAACTCTATTTCATCCTTCCGGTGCTCGGGCTAACCGGGGTCTTTCTCTATGTAAAATATGTGCACAAGGAAAAACTGGAACACGCTATTTCTTCCATTCTCTATGCCCTGTCCAGGAAGAAAGGCATTATAGAGGCAAAGAAAATTGTGACTCCACTGGTCACAGCCCCGCTTACCGTTGGGTTTGGTGGATCCGTGGGTTTGCTTGGGCCTGCAGTAGCCACAGGTGCAGCTCTCAGTTCGAATGTTTCCCGCCTCATGCATATCAGTTCAAAGGATCGTTCCCTGTTGATAGCCTGTGCATCTGCCGGGGCCATTGCATCCATCTTCCAGGCCCCGATTGCCGCAATCATTTTTGCCGTGGAGGTCTTCAGCCTGGACCTTACAATGCTTTCCATGCTGCCACTACTGCTGGCATCTATCTCCGGTGTGCTTACCTCCTACTTTTTCCTGGGAGATGAGGCCCTGTTCAATTTTGCCCTGACGGATTCCTTCGAGGTTAAGGATACGGTCTATTACATTATTCTTGGTATGGGCACAGCAGTGGCCTCCGTCTATTTTACCAAGATGTATTTCCGGATCATGGATCTTTTCAAGCGCTTCAGGAGCCCGAAGTACAAGTTGCTCGTAGGGGGACTGGCTATTGGGATTATGCTCTATTTCATCCCCCCACTTTACGGGGAAGGCTTTGGCTTTATCAATAGCCTGCTCGAGGGAAATCACCTGGAAGCACTAGGTAAAACCCCTTTTGATGCATATACCGGACAGATCTGGGTTGTGATCGGTCTATTGTTCGGGATTACTATTTTCAAAGCCATAGCCATGACCACCACCTTTGCAGCTGGCGGGGCCGGCGGGATCTTTATCCCCACCATGGTCATGGGTAGTGCACTTGGAAACGTGGTGGCCAAAATATTGAACAACCTCGGCCTCGGCATTTCAGTAAGCGAAGCTAATTTTACCCTGGTAGGGATGGCCGGGCTAATTGCAGGGGTTCTTCATGCCCCTCTTACGGCCATCTTCCTGATAGCGGAGATCACCGGAGGCTATGAACTTTTTGTGCCGCTGATGATTTCAGCTGCCATGTCCTACCTGATCACTAAGAACACTATGGACCATTCCATTTACACCAGGCAACTGGCGGCCATTGGGGCTCTGATCTCTCATGACAAGGACCAGACCGTACTCAGCATGATGGATTTGGACGAAGTCATAGAACGGGACTTCAAGCACCTCAGGCAGGATATGACCCTCGGTGAAATGCTTCACCAGTCGGTAGCTAAATCCGCACGTAACATCTTTCCGGTAATCGATCCCGAAGGCAAATTGCAGGGCATTGTGCTGCTGGATGACGTCCGGGAGTTTATGTTCGATGTAAATATGTACGAAAAAATCCGGGTAGAGTCCTTTATGCAGGTCCCACCCGAACTTATTTTTTACGGCAAAGACACCATGCGGCAAATAATGGATAAATTTCAACACAGCCGTGCCTGGAACCTGCCTGTGATCCGGGATGGCAAATACATTGGCTTTGTTTCAAAATCCAAGTTATTGACGGCTTACAGACGAAAGTTGATAAATTTTGCTCCCTGAAATGCGTAAAAAGTTGAGATTCCTGGTATTGTTCATAGTCCTGGCTTCCCTGGGGAGTGTCTTTTACGGGTTCACCCAAATGGAGGAAGCCCCGGTAAACGCTAACAAATTCATAGGTTTTGGAGTGGTCGGCATCTTTTTGCTGGCCATGCCATTGTTCCTCGTAATAGAAAGCCGTGGTAAGAAAATGAAGGATTATATGCTTACTGATGAAAACATCCGGAAAATGCGGGAACGGCGGGAACAGAAAGAATAGGGGGTTCCTTGTTCAGTCAAATCTCAGGGTTTATTTTAAAGATATTCCTAAAAAATCATACCTTCGTATTGTATTAATTTTATTATTTTTTCACAATGACTGGTACCGTTAAATTTTTCAATGAATCCAAAGGATATGGGTTCATTACCAACGATGACACCGGAGAGGATATCTTCGTACACGTAACTGCCCTGGATGGAGTACAACTCAATCAGGGGGACAAAGTAGAATATCAAGAAACTGAAGGCCGTAAAGGAATGGTTGCAGCTGATGTGCATGTAATCGGATAACCATATTTTATTTTGAAGATTCAGAAGCACCGCGCCAAAACGCGGTGCTTTTTATTAATTCAGGTTACGATTCTGTATAAAGAACTGCTTCAACAGGCTGGAAGCTTCATTTTCCATAATCCCACCAACCAACACTGTCTTGGGATGGATCCGACCCCCTACTGCAGTAAATCCCCGCTGGGGGTCATAAGCCCCGAAATCCACCCTGGAGATCTGACTCCAGTAAAGGGCTCCCGCACACATCTGGCAAGGTTCCAGGGTCACGTACAAGGTACAATTGTTCAGGTATTTTCCACCAAGGAAGTTGGAGGCGGCTGTAATTGCCTGCATTTCGGCATGAGCAGTTACATCTGCAAGTTGTTCGGTTAGGTTGTGTGCCCTGGCAATGATCCGGTCGTTAACCGTGATCACAGCCCCTATAGGGACTTCACCTTTTTCAAAGGCGGCCTCGGCCTCCTGCAGGGCCATTTTCATAAAATAGGTGTCGTCCAGACTAAATTCCATGGCATAAAAATACAATTTCCGCCAAAGCCTGCATCGGTCCAAGAAAATTCAAATTGAGGTATCTTTACCCCCGATTGTGAAATTGTTATCCAACATAGAATCCCCCGAAGACCTGAAAAAGCTCCGGGAAGACCAGCTCCCCGACCTTGCTAAAGAGTTGCGGGATTTTATTATAGACGTGGTCTCGGTCAAAGAAGGTCACCTGGGTGCATCCCTGGGTGTGGTAGAGTTAACCATTGCCCTGCACTATGTTTTCAGCACACCGGAGGATCGTATCATTTGGGACGTCGGGCATCAGGCCTATGGACATAAGATCCTGACAGGCCGGCGGGAGCAATTCCAGAGTATTCGCCAGAAAGATGGCCTGAGCGGTTTCCCAAAAAGGGATGAGAGTCCATATGATCCTTTTGGTACCGGTCATTCGTCCACCTCTATTTCAGCCCTTCTCGGTATGGCT
>JARRLI010000157.1:0-9380 GCA_037387145.1 Robiginitalea sp.
TTTCGAGTTCATCCACAGAGAGGGTCACATGGATTTTCTTATTGAACGGACAGCGTGCAATTTCCTTACAAGCAAACAAATCGTTGATCAATGCATGTCGTGAATTGGCATCCAGTACTTTGCCTGGACGGATTGCAAGGGATTGGGATAATAGCCTGGCAAGGCGATCCCCGTCTGAGAACTGTAGTGTTCCCTCGTGGTGTTGCCACCTCGAGATCAATTCATCAAAGACCTGTGCTGCTATAGAGGCAGGGAAAATAGCCGGCATGGAGTCAATCTCAATACCCGACTCAGTTAGTTTATATCCGAACCCAAGAACTATCAGGGCATCCTGCATTTCATGTATCACCTGCAAAGCCCCTGCACCAAACTCCAGTTTAACTGGAAATAGCAACGTCTGGGATACAGGTTCATTCCTGGACAGGTTTTGCAATAACTTTTCATAAAGCACACGCTGGTGAGCCCTTTGCTGGTCAATAAGCAGGACGCCAGACCGAATCCGCGTCAAAATATATTTTCGGTCGATCTGGAAAGAGAGAACCTCCGTAAGGCTTTCCAGGGTGTCCGATTCAAAAAGGCTTTCTTCCCTGGCTTCGGATTCCACTATCCATGCATCTGCCTCCTTCACACTGCCCGGTTGGTCCTGCAAACCTTCATAGAGCAGCTCCCAGCCCTTTGCACTGCGCTGTTTAAAAGATTGCCTTTGTGTTCTGGATGCCGTATCTCCCTGAAATGGATTAAATTCCCTGTCTACGGCAACCTTTGGCACTACCGCTTCCCGGTCCTTGTAATTATAAGGGGTCTCCAGATTCTGATCAGAATCAAAATCCAGGACAGGCCGGATATTGAATTGTCCCAGGCTATGCTTAATGGCTGAACGCAATATGGCATACAGGGTGTGTTCATCCTCGAACTTGATTTCCGTCTTGGTCGGGTGAATATTTATATCTATGGACTCAGGAGGCACCTGCAGAAAGATGAAATACCCGGGCAGGGTATCCTGCTTTAATAACCCCTCATAGGCATTCATCACTGCGTGATGCAGGTACGGGCTCTTAATAAATCGTTCATTGACAAAAAAGAATTGTTCTCCCCTGCTTTTCTTCGCAAATTCCGGCTTAAGTATAAATCCGCCAATCTGCACTACCTGTGTTTCCTCGGCAACCGGTACCAGGCGGGAATTTATCCGGTTTCCGAAAAGATGTACAATGCGTTTTCGCAAGTTGGATGCCGGAAGCTTGAATAGTTCCGAATCATTGTGGAACAAGCTGAATTCAATATTCGGATGGGCCAGTGCGACCCGCTGGAACTCCTCCAGTACATGCCTGTATTCAACCTTGGCGGACTTCAGGAAATTTCGCCTGGCCGGAATATTGAAAAAAAGGTTCTTGACACTAACCGAGGTTCCTTCAGCTGTTACTATCTCTTCCACGGTAATATCCCTGCCACCTGAAATCCTGAGATATGTCCCGAGCGAGTTTTCTGCATCCCTTGTGGTTAATTCCAGTTGAGCGATGGCCGCGATGGAGGCCAGGGCTTCGCCCCGAAATCCCTTGGTGTGAATATGGAACAGATCTTCCGCTTTGCGGATTTTTGAGGTTGCGTGCCGTTGAATACTCATTCGGGCGTCACCTGGACCCATGCCCATGCCGTCGTCCACAACCTGAATCAGGGTCTTGCCCCCTTCTTTTACAATAAGCTTTATCTGGCCTGCTCCCGAATCGATGGCATTCTCAAGCAGCTCTTTAACCACGGAAGCAGGGCGTTGCACTACCTCGCCTGCAGCAATCTGGTTGGCTACATATTCTGGTAAAAGTTCGATGTGCTCAGCCATTATCCGGGAAAAAATATCGATAAGTCAAAATCCAGTATGTACAAAACGATCAGTAACAGGATGATTAAAATAATCAGGAACCTGAGCCCCTGATAGCGATCCCCTTCCAGCTTCAGGTCCGACATGGCTCTGCGGAATCGTGTTTTAATTCCGCCGGATTGGTCCACAGTGGTGCGGTAACGGTCCAGCTTGCGCTCAATCTTAAAAGGCATTCCCTCACCTTTATCGTCGAAGTAACGGGGCTTGTAACTGTATTTTTTGTTTTTGCGAAGTCTAGAAAATCGTCCCATACCACCTCCATCAAAAGTACTTAAAAACAAAAAGAGTGCCGAAGCAACCTTGCCAAAAATTGTTAACACTGCGAGATTTAAGCTGGCCTGCTCAGCCGCGGAATTTGACTACAAGGCAGCCATTTTTAAGGCAGCTATGGCCGCTTCGGTACCCTTGTTCCCATGCCTGCCACCACTTCTGTCCCTGGCCTGCTCCATGGTATCATCCGTGAGCACACAGAAGATAACCGGCGAATCTTCGCGGAGATTCAGTTCCTTGATCCCCTGGGCGGTGGCGCTGCATACAAAGTCGAAATGAGCGGTTTCCCCCCGGATAACACTTCCTATAGCGATTACGGCATCCGGAGATTCCTTTAGGATCATCTGGCGGCATCCGTAGGTAAGCTCAAAACTTCCGGGCACATTCCATCGCAGGATATTCCCGGAAACGACCCCACAATCCAATAGCGCCTCACGTGCACCCTGGAAAAGGGCCTCAGTTATTTGAGAGTTCCATTCCGACACTACGAGGCCTATACGCATTCCGCTGGCATCTGGCAGGGAATTCTTATTGTACTGGGAAAGGTTTTTACCCGACGTGGCCATTAATTGTCCGCCTTTTGAGCCATCCCGATGAAGGCTTCTACTCCATTACCCTGCGCGGACTGAGGAAATTCGTCCCGAATACGCAGAAAATATTGCAGGGCTTTTTGATTTTGGCCCAGTTCAAGTGCAGTAACCCCGGCCTTTTGGAGATACAGGGGGGTGGTAAAATCATTGGTGTCTGCCGAAAAGGCCCGCTCGTAATATCCGAGCGCATCTGCCGGCTGATCGAGTTGGATGAAAGCATCTCCGATGTTTCCGAGGCTGATCGGACCCAACATAGCATCATCAGAGCTGAAGTCCTCCAAATAGGAAATAGCCTGCTGATATTGATTGAGTTTCATATACGAAATCCCGGCCGTATATTGTGCCAGATTGGCTGCTTTTGTTCCGGATTATTTGCACTGGCCTCCTTGGGGTTCTGAATGAACTGCTGGTAGCCCAGGTAGGCGAGAACAGCAACTGCAACGACCCCGATAACCCCGAGGATGTAGGTCTGGTTCCTGGCCACCCACTGCTCCGTTTTACTGGCGCTTGTGTCCAGGGTGCTGAATACCTCCGCGGTGGTACTGTCCTTCACATCCAACCGTTGTTCCTCTTCTTTACTTTTAGGTTTATATCCCCGCTTCTTGTATGTAGCCATTTTTTGTGCTGTTGGTCGCGCAAAAATAACGGTTTTATCCAAAACCAGACGGTAATTTATTCCATATTTTTGGATAAATTTAAAAGGACTTTGATGCCAAGATCAATTGTTTGGTAGGCCCTAACGGGGTGGGAAAGACCAATGTACTGGACGCGATCTATCACCTGGCCTTCGGGAAGAGCTATTTCAACCCGGTAACCACCCAAAACATCCGCCACGGGGCTGATTTTTTCGTTCTCGAAGGAAATTTTAAAAAGGAGGAACGGGAGGTAGTAATCGTATGCAGCTTCAAAAAAGGGATTAAAAAAGTTTTGAAACGGAACGGAAAGGTCTATGAACGGATTTCCGATCACATCGGCGAAGTCCCGCTGGTCATTGTCTCTCCGGCTGACAGGAATCTTATCCTTGAAGGCAGTGATACCCGGAGGAAATTCGTAGATGGGGTAATCTCCCAGGCAGATAAAGCCTATCTGCAGGATGTAATCGGATACCAGAAAGTGGTCTCCCAGCGTAATGCGCTTCTTAAATATTTTGCGGCCAATCATACCTTCGATCCTGACAACCTGGAAATCTACAACAGGCAGCTGGATCATCTGGGCAACCGAATTTATTCGAAGCGAAAAGAATTTATGAAAGCCTTTACGCCCATATTCAGTGAGCAGTATCGAGCAATTTCAGGAGGTGACGAGGAGGTGCAACTCCGATATGTAAGTCAGCTTGAAACAGCACCACTTGCTGATTTGCTGGATAAACATCTGGAAAAAGACCGGCTTTTGCAGTACACCAGCCAGGGAACCCATAAGGATGATCTGAGCATGGAGATCGAAGGGCATCCTATTAAAAAATTTGGTAGCCAGGGTCAGCAGAAGTCGTTCCTGATTGCGCTGAAGTTTGCCCAATTCCAGTTTATGGAAGCCAAAATGGACGGAACACCCATCCTCCTGCTGGATGATATCTTTGACAAGCTGGATGAGCATCGGGTATCCCATATTATCAGCCTTGTAAACCAGGATCTTTTCGGTCAGATCTTCATAAGTGACACGCATGCCGAGCGAACGGAAGCTATTGTTAAAAAAATCCACCAGTCCTATGCGATTATTTCGCTTTGATTTTGTTTTGGCTCTTACTGCGGTCCTATTTCTTTCCTCCTGCCATAACGGGCCGGCTAAAGAGGATCTTGGGCACCTGCAAGGATACTGGGAGATCGAAGAGGTGGTTTTCCCTGATGGGACTGAAAAATCATATGGACTCAATACCAACATTGAATACTTGCAATGGGACGGAAGCGCGGGATTTCGCAAAAAGATGCAACCCACCCTGGAGGGGACATATCTCACATCGGACGACGCACTTCCCATGGAAGTTATTTGGCGGGAACGGCAGTTATTCCTCAAATTTTCAGGAGGGACCCAGACTTGGGAAGAAGAAGTTATGGAACTCAGTGAAGGGAAATTGATTACCCGCCATGCCAATGGGCTGGAGTACAGTTACAAAAGACATGAACCGATGACAAATCTTTAGAAAAGTCTGGACCAAGGTTATGGGCCCGGGTGTATCCAATTACACACGAAAGGTCAGGCTCTCGGGGAGCACTCTCTATGTATATCTGGAATCCTCTGTACTGCGTGAGGAATTGAGTTTGGGTGCTACACAGATCCTCCTTATGCTGAATGAGGAACTCGGCAACGATTTAATAGATAAATTACGTCTGCGATAATAACGACGGCACCCGGGCCCTGGCTTCTGCCTGAGGTATCCCCTTAGGATGCGTAAATCTCACGGCCGGAGAAGTGGAAAGCTCCTTCAATAGCCGCATTTTCATCACTATCCGAACCGTGGATGGCATTCTCCCCAATATCCTTGGCAAAAAGCTTACGAATGGTTCCTTCAGCAGCTTCGGCCGGGTTCGTGGCCCCGATCAGGGCGCGAAAATCCTCTACGGCGTTCTCCTTTTCAAGAATAGCTGAAACAATGGGACCGCGCGTCATAAAAGAAACCAACTCCCCGAAGAAGGGTCTTTCTTTGTGAACCGCATAGAATTGCTCGGCATCCCGGCGGCTTAGCTGGGTGTATTTCATCGCGATGATCCTGAACCCAGCGGAAGTAATTTTCTCGAGGATCGGACCGATGTGTCCATTCTGCACCGCATCGGGTTTGATCATGGTTAAGGTTTTGTTTCCTGCCATTTAGAAAAATTTTGGGCAAAAATACACTTTCTGCCTGCAACCAACAAGCTAATACTGACGGGATAGCTCCTGCAGTATTTGATTGCCGTCCCCCAGCATCTGGAATTTTACCTTTCCCGAGTCAAAATCGAGTACCACATAACCGAAACTCTCCCGGGCTACTACCTCACCTACCCTATGTGGGTTGGGCTCCCCTTTGAATCCGTCATAGGCGTGGGTAAGGCCACTGGAAGTGAAGTCGACAAGGGCATAGGGCAGCGCTTCCAAATCCTGGTCCGAAAACTCGGAGATATGACGGTCTCCGGAAAGTATGAAGACCCCCTTTGCCCCGGATTCTTCAATCGTTCCAAACAGCCGCTGTACTTCGTGGGGGAAATTGCCCCAGGTTTCAAAACCATGGGATCCGGACAGCACCTGAATACTGCTTACCAGGATGTTAAAGTCTGCGTCTGAATCTGCGAGTTCCCGTTCCAGCCAGGACCACTGCGACGCCCCCAGGATGGTTCCTTTGCCGTAATCATTGGGGATGTACCTTTTTTCACCTGATGGGTCCTTCTTCATCGAGGTGCGGAAATAACGCGTATCCAGTACGATTATCTTTACTTTTCCCCCCGGACGGACATAGGTATGGGAGGTATATACGCCTTCCTGCTGCCTGCGGGGACTGTCCCGGGAAACTCCCATGAAATCCAGGAAAGCTTGCTGGCTTTCTGCCTTTACGGCAAATTCCACTCCTCCATCGTTCAATCCGTAATCGTGGTCGTCCCAGGTGCCAATAACGGCAACCCGACTGGCCAACCGCTGGTATCCGGGCACCTGTTTTTGAGCCTTGTATAATTCACCCATTTCCTCCATGTTATCAGTGTCGGCATAAATATTGTCACCTCCCCAGATCCAGAGGTCAGGTCCCAATGCGAGGATATCATCCCAGAAAGGATTTTTTAAACTTGTTTTGTTACAAGATCCAAAGGCTATCCGGAAATCCCCTTCTTGGGTAGCTATGCCCGGGGCTACAGAGGGTTGAACAGGTTTACATGCAACCTGTATAAGAAGAATGGCAGTTATAAAGAGCATCCTGATCATCACGGTATGTTTTATAGTAATAAAGGTAGGCCAATTAAGGCAGGTGATCGTTAAAAAATTGATATCTTTGGGCGCATGAATTTTGCCGACATACAATCGCTGAAGGACTTATTGCAAACCAAACAACACATTGTTTTGGTCCCTCACAAGAACCCTGACGGAGACGCGATTGGCTCCACGCTGGCCTTGTTGTTTCTGTTCAAAAAACACGGGCATGAGGTTTGCGTGATTGCCCCGAATGATTTTCCGAATTTCCTTAAGTGGTTGCCCGGAGCTGCGGATGTTGTGATCTATGAAAGGCAAAAAAATGTGGCCGGGGATCTCATTAATAAGTCAACCCTGATTTTTACATTGGATTTCAATTCCCTGGACAGAAGCGGCGCCATGCAGGTTCCTCTTAACAATGCTGCGGCAACCTTTGTAATGATCGACCATCATCAAAGTCCTGATGGGTATGCAGAATTCACCTATTCCAACACACAGATGAGTTCTACCTGTGAAATGGTATACCATTTTATGGAGGCCATGGGAGTCAGTGAATCAATAAATGAAGATATAGCTACTTGTCTGTATACAGGCATTCTTACAGATACAGGATCTTTTAAGTTCGATTCCACGACCCCCACAACCCTCAGGGTAGCTGCTGAGCTTATGGAACGGGGTGCGCCCCACACTGAGATCCACCGTAAAATATACGACACAAACCGACCGGAACGATTGCAATTGTTGGGTTGCGCCCTACAGAACCTCGTGATTATAGAATCCTTTCGCACAGCGTATATTACGATTTCCCAGGAAGAATTGGACAGGTACGATTTCCGCAAAGGAGATACAGAAGGTTTTGTCAATTACGGATTGTCTCTTAAAAATGTGGTGCTGGCCGCCATTTTTATTGAAAACCGGGATGAAGGCATCATCAAGATCTCACTGCGGTCCCAGGGAACCTTCTCTGTGAACGAAATGGCCAGGAGCCACTTTGAGGGGGGCGGGCATATCAATGCCGCAGGGGGGCGAAGCCATGAATCCCTGGAAGCTACCGTAAAACGCTTTGAATCAGTGCTCCCAGAATATAAAGATCAATTGGCCGTATGAAGTATCTCAGTTGCCTGTTAACCGTTCTGATCCTTGGGGTTTCCTGTCAGGATCCAAAACCCCGAAGGCCTGTTGAGGCCAAAAGCGGGAGTTTCCTTAAACAATCAGCACAGCGCAACCGCAAACTACTGCAGCGGGAAGATTCCCTCATGCAGGTGCTTATCCGTCAGGACAGTTTTCATCAATACAAGGAAAGTGCAAGCGGGTTCAGGTACTATTACGACCAACAGCTCGCGGGCACCGGATATCTTCCTGTCACAGATGACCTGATAACCCTGACCTATGATCTGCGTACCTGGAATGAAGACACCATCTACCGTCGTGAAGAGATCGGAATCGTCCGGTATAAGGTGGACAAGCAGGAGCTTTTCCCCGGACTGGCCTCCAGCGTCAAACTGCTCAGGGAAGGGGAAACGGCAACTTTTATGTATCCGTCATCCCTTGGCTATGGCTATCAGGGAGATAAAGACCGGGTTGGGCCGAATCTTCCTCTTAAATGCAGCCTGACGATTCTGAATATCGAGAAAGAAAACAATAATAAAAATTAACATACCCATGAGAAATTCATTCTTCCTACTAATTGTGGTCGCTGGCCTTGCATTGTCGTGCAAATCGAATTACAAGGACCTTGGTGACGGCCTGTATGCGGAAATGCAAACCAACAAAGGAGATATGATCATCCGCCTGGAACAGGACAAAACCCCGGTTACCGTAGCGAACTTTGTAAGCCTGGCTGAAGGGAACAATCCCTTTGTAAGCGATGAGTATAAAGGGAAACCCTATTATGACGGACTGACCTTCCACAGGGTGATGCAGGATTTTATGATACAGGGAGGTGATCCCACAGCAACAGGCTCAGGAAACCCGGGATATCGGTTTAAGGACGAGTTCGATCCTTCCCTGACACATTCCAAAAAAGGAATTGTTTCTATGGCCAATGGGGGGCCGAAAACCAACGGAAGCCAATTCTTTATTACTCAGAAGGAAACACCCTGGCTCAATAATTTGCATTCGGTGTTCGGAGAGGTCATAATCGGGCTGGACGTAGTGGATTCCATTGCGGCATACAGGCCGTCACCAAGGTCCTTGTAATTCGATTTGCACGACAATGCAAGGCCAGCGACCACAATTAGTAGGAAGAGCGGGTACAGATTGTAAGGAAAGGAAAAGCGGCCAAAGATTTTGACGCTGTGCAGATACTTACGGATTACTTCGATGAAGAGGCTGCTGCGGCAGAAAAGATCCGCGCATATGGCCAGGAATTGGTTGCCCAGAAAGCATCGGCCACGGAACTTCCCTCCGGTTTGAAGTACATTGTATTGCAGGAAGGGGATGGGCCCAAGCCCTCACAGGGGCAGCAAATCTCAGTGCATTATGCTGGCTGGCTGGAAAACGGTACCCTTTTCGACACTAGCCTGGAGTCCGTAGCCCGGGAATTCGGCAAGTACGAGGAACTCTTTAAAATGCACCGGGGTGACTTCAGTCCGATTACCATGGCCTACAGCCCTGATATGCGCCTGGTTACAGGTTTCAAGGAAGGCCTGCTCGCGATGAAGGCCGGGGACAAATGGCGCCTTTTTATCCCGCCCTATCTGGGTTATGGGAGCCAGGGCAGCGGCCCTATACCCCCGAATTCCGACCTGGTCTTCGACATAGAGATACTGCCTATT
>JARRLI010000158.1:0-4059 GCA_037387145.1 Robiginitalea sp.
ACCCAGGGGCGTATACGATGAAGCCAAGCGTTTTCAGGAATCCATCACCATGGCCTACCATAGGTTTCATGGCCTGGAAACCCGTATTGTTCGAATATTTAACACCTATGGCCCCAGAATGCGTTTAAACGACGGAAGGGTTATTCCTGCAGTTATGGGGCAGGCGCTTAGGGGCGAGGACCTGACGGTTTTCGGAGATGGAAGCCAAACACGGTCGTTCTGCTATGTGGATGACCAGGTGGAGGGGATCTACCGGCTTTTATTGTCGGATTATACAATGCCAGTAAACGTTGGGAACCCTCATGAAATTACCATTAAGGCATTTGCAGAGGAGATAATCAACTTAACGGGGACAGATCAGAAGATTATCTATAGGCCTTTACCCCAGGACGATCCGTTACAGAGACAACCAGATATAAGTAAAGCAAAGGAAATTTTGGGCTGGGAACCGAAGGTTGGACGAACAGAAGGGATGAGGAGAACCTTTGAATACTTCAAAACCCTGTCTAAGGAAGATCTGGAGCGAACAGAACATCGGGATTTCTCAAGCAGGAATAAGGCCTGATATTTGTTTTCATAGGGAATACCACATTTCACTTTTCTTAGCCTATTTTTGCGCTAAAGACAACTTCTATGAACATTCTGGTCCTTGGTTCAGGCGGACGTGAACACGCCCTGGCCTGGCAAATTCACCATAGCGAAAACTCCGAAAACCTTTATGTAGCTCCCGGGAACGCAGGCACTGCTTCCTTTGCCACGAACCTTCCTATAGCCGTTGACAATTTTCCCGCCATAAAAGAGGCGGTACATACGCATGGGATCGACCTCGTTCTGGTAGGGCCGGAAGTTCCTCTTGTAAAGGGGATACACGATTATTTCCGATCGGACGCTTCCCTGTCTGATGTGCCGGTGATTGGCCCTGACAAAGAAGGCGCCCGGTTAGAAGGCAGCAAGGAATTCGCCAAAGAATTCATGCAGCGGCATAACATTCCTACGGCCAGGTACCAGGGATTTGGTGCAGACCAGCTGGATCAGGCCTATGCTTTCCTGGAAAACAGCACACCGCCTTATGTGTTAAAAGCTGATGGACTGGCAGCGGGCAAAGGAGTATTGATACTTGAAGAAATCGAAGCGGCAAAAGCAGCCCTTAGGGAAATGCTCGTGGATGAAAAATTTGGGGCGGCCAGCAAACGCGTGGTGATTGAGGAGTTCCTCTCGGGTATTGAATTGAGCTGTTTTGTGCTTACCGACGGGAAAGACTATAAGATCTTGCCGACTGCCAAGGATTATAAAAGGATTGGCGAAGGAGATGCGGGATTGAATACCGGCGGGATGGGAGCTGTCTCACCGGTGCCCTTTGCGGATGAGGAATTCATGGATAAGATCGAAAAGCGGATCATACTTCCTACCATTGAAGGCCTTCAGCAGGAGAGAATCCGGTATGTCGGATTTATTTTTATCGGCCTTATCAAGGTGGGAGAAGACCCCTATGTGATCGAATACAATGTCCGTATGGGTGACCCAGAGTCGGAAGTGGTGATCCCCCGAATAGAAACTGACTTTGCCGCTCTTTTGGCGGCTACTTCACAACAGAAGCTGGGCCAATTTGAGCTGAAGATAAAAGAAGAGTCGGCTGCCACGGTGATGATGGTCTCAGGGGGATATCCGGAAAAGTATCAGAAGGGTTACCCAATAACTGGTTTTGAGAGCGTGGAAGGGGCTACCGTATATCATGCGGGGACACGCCTGGCTGAAGATGGGAGCATTCTCACAAATGGCGGACGCGTATTAGCCGTTACTGCCTTCGGCACGGATTTCAGACAGGCTCTGCAAACTGCGTACGAAAATGTTGCCAGAATAGAATTCCAGGACTGCTATTACAGGAAGGATATTGGGTTTGACCTTTGATTTACAGGAAAACCAAAAAGCCGTATATGGCATTAGAGATATGAGTGGGCCGTAATGCTCTGGTCTTCTTCTCCCCGTTGATCAAAGACGCGTAATTGTTTCAGCCAGTAGAACATGGCGATAACCCCAAAGAGCACAAATAACCAGTTAATAGTATTGGCTGACCACCAACTCTGCATTTCTCTGAAAAAATCGAACGGAGCAAAAAGTCCGTTTACAAATAAATCTTCTATCCCTTCAAAAAAAGCTTTCATTGTCGCTATATTTACCCTGCAAACATACGAAAACCAGCCATGATTTCAAGTCTTTTCGGGAAAACAAGGCCTGTAAATTACATCTTGGTTTTATCCCTGTTGTTTGCTTTTTATGTGCTTGCCCATCTGGGTGTATCCGATCGGCCTTTTGAAGCGTCCAATATTATTCCCTGGACACTGGGCTTAGCCTGTCTGCTCTTTTCGATCTTCATCGTAAATTTTATAGTACAGAGGAATCAATTGACTTCAGCGCATTCCCTTGGGATGCTTTTCTATTGTTTTTTCATCATCCTTTTCCCTGACACCATGCTGGACAGGGAAGTCATATTTGCCAATGTATTCCTGCTGCTGGCACTTCGAAGGTTGATTAGCATGAAGTCTCTGAAAAACCCCAAAGGCAAAATCTTTGACGGGGCACTCTGGATTCTGGCATCCAGTCTTTTTATCAACTGGAACCTGCTGTTTTTGGTGCTGGTTTGGCTCTATATATACTTCTATGTGCCAAAGAACATCAACTATTGGCTCATTCCCGTAACGGCAATGCTGGCAGTACTTATGATCGGTTGGTCCGTAAGTTTTCTTATCGGGGATCCGGATTTTCTCTTCCGTCATTATAGCTTTTCCCGTCCTGAATTGGACCTGGAGATCTTCCCAAGGGGTTCTCTTATAAAAGCGGGGGTGTTCCTGGTTACGGTCATAACTGCCGGGATCGCATCCTTTGTAAAACAAGGTAAATCAAGCCAGGGTCAATTAACCCAGCTCCGACTCCTGGTCCTGGGATGGCTGCTGGGGGTTTTGATAATTTTCCTTACCGGAGAAAGAGGTTCAAGCACTATTTTGTTCATATTCTTTCCCTCTGCAATTTTTGCGGCCCGGTATCTGTCGACGGTGCGTCGGGAATTATTAAAGAACGTGTTGATTTTTGGGGTCATGATCATCTCACTCACGTTTTTCTTCCTTAAATGGGTTGTGAAATAAGCGGTATCTTTGCCTAAAATATGGCTCTTATGTTCAGTGAATACGCTTTCGGCATCTTTCAGGAGAGTATCGACACATACCATGTGGAGGACCGTGTAGACCAGCCCTTTAAAAATCCATACCCTGCAGATGATATCGCCCATCTGCTTTATCGCAAGAACTGGATAGACACAGTGCAATGGCATTATGAAGACTTGATAAGGGATCCGGAGATAGACCCGGCTGCTGCGTTGAAGCTCAAGCGCAAAATTGACGCCAGCAACCAGGACCGCACGGACCTTGTGGAATACATTGACAGCTATTTTCTGAATAAATACCGGGATGTGATCATCGCTCAGGATGCTCAGATAAACACTGAGAGTCCGGCCTGGGCTATCGACCGGCTGTCCATACTTGCATTGAAGATATATCATATGAGAGCGGAAGCTGAACGCCCGGATGCCAGTGAGCCTCACCGCAATGCATGTGAACAAAAGCTTTTAGTGCTGCAGGAACAGCAGAGGGATTTATCAACGGCCATCGATCAGTTGCTCAACGATATTGCCTCGGGGAAGAAGTACATGAAGGTCTACAAGCAGATGAAAATGTACAACGATGAGGAATTAAATCCCGTATTGCGTGAAAAGAGGCAATAAGGATGGTATCCTGGTCATTCGCCTTTCGGCCATGGGCGATGTGGCCCTGACCGTTCCTGTTTTGATTGCCCTTTCCCGGACGTATCCGGAACTCCGGATAGGGTTTCTTACCAAAGATCATTTTACACCGATACTCGAAGGGATCCCGAACGTGAAGACCTATCCGTTTTATGCTAATGGCAATCACAGGGGAATCATTGGATTAAGAAAACTGTATAACGAACTTAAACGGGAACCTTTTACCTGCATTGCCGATCTGCATGCGGTATTAAGGACACGTATCC
>JARRLI010000159.1:0-4032 GCA_037387145.1 Robiginitalea sp.
GGACAACCAGTTCTCCAACATGTTCTTCGTTACAGAGGGAATCCTGTTCGCATTCACACATAACCCCCTGACCGAGGAAGCGAAATGGGTGTTGGAAAGGTTTGCCAATGTTTTCGGACAAACCTACAGGCGGTACCTGGATCTTCAAAAAGCAGAGGCCCAGGCCCGGGAAGCACAGATTGAAGCTTCCCTGGAGCGGGTGCGAGCCAGCACAATGGCCATGCATAACACGGAGGATATTGCAGACACTGTTGCCACATTCTTTGATGAATTATTAGGCCTGGGGTTAGGAAATAGCACCCGATGCGGCATTGGTATTCTCAGTCCGTCGGAAGTTATGAAAGTATGGACGGCTTCGATTAAAAATAAAAATGAAATCGCCCTGCATTCGGGTTCCCTGCAGATGCATGGGCACCCTGTTTTAAAGGGGGTTCAAAAGGCATGGTCCGAAGAAAAATCCTTATTTGAGTACACTCTGGCGGGAGAAGACAAATTGAGATATTTCAAGGTAATCAACCAAGCGCCTGATTATCCTGTCAAAATATCGTTGGATAACCTGACCAATTCTATTTACCATTATAGTTTTGTATTTCCACAGGGGGTCCTTTTCGTATTTTCCGAATCGCCTCTGACAGAAGAAATAAGGGATATTTTTACCCGGTTTGCCTCGGTATTCGGACAAACGTATACCCGCTTCCTGGACCTTGAAAGCGCAGAGGCCCGGGCGCGGGAATCGGAAATTGAAGCTGCCCTGGAACGGGTGCGGGCAAAGGCCATGGCCATGCACGGATCAGAAGATCTGCGACAGACCATTTCGGCCATCTTTGAGGAACTAAAGCATCTCAATGTAAGGTCTCTGCGCATGGGACTTGGGTTGATCAACCCAGACAAACCCGAAGGCGAAATCGTCGCTTCCTATATTGACGACAACGACCAGATCATTGAAGTAAGCGGAAAAATGAAGTTTGAAGGACATCCGGTCCTTGAACGGATATACGACCATTTTAAGAAGGGGCTTGATTATATCGATTTTCTTCAAGGCGATGAAATCACTAGTTATTATGCCGCACTGAACCAGTCCATTGACGTAAAGGGCTATGGAACCGACACAAGGCATTACGGCTGCTTTCTCCCCTTCCAGGAAGGAGGCATTTACGCATGGGCAGCTGAGCCGCACACAGATGAACAGATCGATATTCTGAAGAAATTTTCCAGGGTCGTGGAGATCACCTACAGGCGTTATAAAGATCTGGTAGAAGCGGAGGCCCGGGAGAAGGAGGCCGTCAAACAGGCCTCCCTGGACCGGGTAAGGGCTGAAATTGCCTCGATGCGCACCACCGAAGACCTGGAACGGATCACACCACTGGTCTGGAAAGAACTTACCACCCTGGGGATTCCATTCTTCCGCTGCGGTGTCTTTATCATGGATGAGGCCAACCAGATGGTACATGTGTACCTGACTACCCCGGAGGGTGATGCACTGGCGGCTATGGACCTGCCCTTTGATTTTGAAGTTTCACTGATCCAGCAGGGAGTTGAATACTGGAAAAAGCAAAAGCCGTTTATTGATCACTGGGAACAAGAGCAATTTGTTGAATTGACCCAAAAGCTGATGGAGTTTGGTCAGGTTGAAAATATTCAAACCTACCAGGCAGGAGAAAAGCCTCAGAGCGCCTGGAACTACACCTGGTTCCATTTGCCCAGGGTATGCTATATGTAGGCAGTTCTCAAACCCTTTCCGATATGGAAATGGATATCGTCAAAGCGCTGACCAGTACCTTTGCCGTGGCCTATGCCCGGTATGAAGACTTTAACCAGCTGGAGAAAACCCTGGGCGAGCTCAAAGCCACACAGAAGCAATTGATCCACTCCGAAAAAATGGCCTCCCTGGGGGAACTCACAGCAGGAATTGCCCATGAGATCAAGAACCCCCTGAATTTTGTGAATAACTTCTCTGATGTGAGTAAAGAACTCCTGGAAGAGCTGTTGGAAGAACTCAAGAACGGAGAGATGGAGGAGGTGGAAGCCCTGGCCAAAGACATCATCCAGAACCTTGAAAAAATCGTGCACCACGGCCACCGTGCCGACAGCATTGTAAAGGGTATGCTGCAGCACAGCCGAAGTGGTGATGGCAATAAGGAACCGACGGACCTCAATGCCCTGGCCGACGAATACCTCCGCCTGGCCTACCACGGGCTGCGGGCCAAAGACAAATCATTCAACGCGGTAATAAATACGGACTTTGATCCCACCATGGGAAGCGTTGACCTCATCCCCCAGGATATGGGGCGGGTAATCCTGAATTTACTCACAAACGCCTTCTATGCAGTAAATGAAAAATCTTCGGCAGGTAAGGCATCTGAAAATGGAAGTTATGAGCCTACTGTCACTGTAAAAACAAAAAGGCTAAACGACCTGATGGAGATATCGGTTTCAGACAACGGTGGGGGTATATCCAAAAAAGTACTGGACAAGATCTTCCAACCCTTTTTTACCACCAAGCCCACGGGGCAGGGCACTGGTCTGGGCCTCAGCCTGAGTTATGATATTGTGAAGGCACACGGGGGGGAACTGAGCGCAGAAACTGAAGAGGGCAAAGGCACCACTTTCTTCATTAAATTTAAGTCAAAATCCTGATTTTATGAAGGCGAAGACCATTCATGGAAACTCAATTGGCCAACTCCGTTCCGCCCTGCAGCAAGGTATGAGTGATGGATACCGGCCTACCATGGCGATTGTATTTATTTCGGTCAAACAGGATAGGGAGGCTGCCTGTGAACTGTTCCGGGAGGAACATATCGATGTGATCGGGGCAACCTCCTCCGGAGAATTCACGGACGGACATGAGAGTTCAGGGGGAATTGTGGCAATATTACTGGATTTGAGTCCTTCAAACTTTCGAATCCTCATCAGGGAAATCGGCGATAGCACTTTGGAGGAAACAACCAAGACAGTTTTGGAGGAAGCCCATAAATCCTTTTCCGATCCAGCCTTTATCCTGCTGAGCACCTTTCAGAGTGAAACGGGCACCATTGTGGATGGGGAGAGCCTCATACGCTATATGGAGAAAGCAGGCGGGCCAGACCTGAAATTGTTTGGCGGCATGGCTGGCGATGATATCACCTTCGAAGGCACCTATGTATTTACCGGTACAGTTACCACGGATTACGGAATAGCCGCCCTGGTCCTGGATGGTGACAAAATCAACGTCAGGGGCATGGCCTTATCCGGCTGGAAGTCCATCGGGATATCGAGGACAATCACCAAAAGTGAGGGTAATATCATTTATACCATCGATCACAAACCGGCCCTGGAAACCTACCTGCGATTTTTGGGCATCGACCCATCCTCGGTGAAGAGCCAGATTAATTTTTTCAATACGGAATCCGTACATTATCCATTACAGCTTCAGCGCGAGGGCAGGGAACCAAAAATGTGCGCCCCAATAGACTACGACGAGGAAAAAGAGGCGCTGATCTGCGAATCCGAAATCCCTCAGGGTACAGAATTCCGGTTTTCTACGCCTCCGGATTTCGATATTGTAGACAGTATCCTTGAAAAGGCGAACGAGCTTAAGGAAGAAACGGGTGATGGTGCGGAGGCATTGTTGATTTTTTCATGTGCAGGAAGATTGAGCGCCCTGGGCCCTATGGCCCAACAGGAAAATGAAGGGTTAAAAGAAGTCTGGGACGCACCCATGGCAGGCTTCTACACCTATGGAGAGTTTGGAAAGGGACCGGACGGAAAACACGAATTCCACTCCACTACCAATTCATGGGTGGTCCTGAAAGAGAAATAACCATCTTATAAATGACTGACAATGAAGGCAAAATCAATCAAAGGGAAATCGACTGATGAAATCCGCAGCGCCTTTCAGGAAAGCACTGCTGACGGGTTCACTCCTACCCTTGCTATTGTATTTCTTTCTGTAAGCCAGGACCGCGATGCCCTCTGCCAGCTTTTTAACGAAACAGGTATTGCTGTTTTCGGGGCCACCACCAATGGGGAATTCATAGATGAAGAATGTGAACA
>JARRLI010000160.1:0-6299 GCA_037387145.1 Robiginitalea sp.
CCAATGTCCGGACCACACATGCTGCTCGTACCTCGCTGGGCAAGGCCCTTGAGGTTGCCTTTGCAGGCGGATCGGTTATGGGAATGGGTGTAGTAGGTCTGGGGGTTCTGGGGCTAAGCGGTTTGTTCATGTTATACAGCTCTTTTGGCTGGGCTGGAGGAACAGGCTCCGTGGATGGTATTTCCATGGTGCTTAATGTGCTTTCCGGGTTTTCTCTGGGAGCTTCTTCCATAGCCCTTTTTGCCCGGGTCGGCGGAGGTATCTATACCAAAGCCGCTGACGTCGGGGCCGACCTCGTAGGCAAGGTGGAAGCCGGTATTCCCGAAGACCACCCCCTGAACCCTGCTACTATTGCAGATAACGTAGGTGATAATGTAGGGGATGTTGCCGGAATGGGTGCTGACCTGTTCGAGTCTTATGTAGGCTCAATCATCGGGACCATGGTTTTAGGTGCAGCCTACGTGGGCTTGCCGGAATTTCAGGAAGCCTTTAACGGCCTTGGAGCCGTATACCTCCCGCTGGCACTTGCAGGTGCCGGGATCGTAATGTCCATACTCGGGACGTTCTTTGTGAAGGTCAAAGATGGGGGGTCTCCGCACAGAGCATTGAATATAGGGGAGTTTGGTTCTGCAATTCTAACCCTAATCGTATCGTATTTCCTGATAACCAACATGCTGCCAGAGACCTGGATCATAGGTGAAAATGAATATACCTCCCTGGGGGTCTTTTTTGCTACAATCGCTGGTTTGATAGCTGGTCTTCTTGTTGGAAAGGTCACAGAATACTACACAGGGACAGGGACAAAACCTGTTAATGCCATTGTTCGCCAGTCAGAAACCGGATCGGCAACAAACATCATTGCCGGGCTGGGAGTTGGAATGATGTCAACCGCCCTGCCCATCCTTCTTATAGCTGCGGCCATTCTGGTATCCCATCATTTTGCGGGTCTTTACGGTATTGCCATCGCAGCCGTCGGAATGCTGGCCAATACAGGAATTCAGTTAGCAGTAGATGCATATGGTCCGATTTCGGATAATGCGGGTGGGATCGCTGAAATGGCAGAACTTCCAAAGGAAGTTCGTGAGCGCACGGATAAACTGGATGCTGTGGGGAACACTACCGCTGCAATCGGAAAAGGATTTGCCATTGCCTCTGCAGCCCTGACAGCCCTGGCACTTTTCGCTGCATTTATGCAGACTGCAAGGGTGACCGCTATCGATGTATCACAGCCGGACATCATGGCGGGTCTGTTGATTGGGGCCATGTTGCCTTTTGTCTTTTCAGCTCTATCTATGAATGCTGTCGGGCGGGCCGCAATGGCTATGATAGAAGAAGTACGTCGTCAATTCCGCGATATTCCTGAACTGCACAAGGCATTGGAAATTATGCGGAAATACGATTCTGATATGTCTAAGGCAAGTGAGGCGGACCGGGCCGTATTTGATGCCGCTGACGGAAAGGCAGAATACGATAAATGTGTTGAGATATCCACTAAGGCCTCGATCCGTGAGATGGTCCTTCCCGGGCTCCTGGCAATTGCCGTACCCGTGGCAATCGGATTTATCGGTGGAGCGGAAATGCTCGGAGGCCTTTTGGCAGGAGTTACTTCTGCCGGCGTTTTAATGGCTATTTTCCAATCGAATGCAGGAGGTGCCTGGGACAATGCCAAAAAGATGATCGAGGAACAGGGTCGTAAGGGCACCGATGCACACAAGGCCGCTGTTGTTGGGGATACAGTTGGAGATCCATTCAAGGATACTTCCGGACCTTCCCTGAATATTTTGCTGAAGCTCATCTCTGTGGTTGCCCTGGTAATTGCACCGAGTATAGCAATTTCTTCCGAATCCATGACGGCTTATACAAAAGAGGAGATAAGGAAGGAAGTACAGGTGGATGTCACCTATGCCGAGGAGGAAGGTGAAATGGCCACCGCGGTGATTACTACCACCACTTATGATAATGGGGTTAAATCTGTAGACGAGGAAACTGTATCCGGTACCCAGGAAGAGATCGAAGCAATGCTAAAGGAGCTAGCTGAGGCAGATGCCAAGGCCGGTAAGGAAGTCAGGAAGATCAAGATCAAAAAAGAGAAATAGTAGTATTAAAACTACGTTCTGTTAACCCCGGGCCTTTTTAGTCCGGGGTTTTTTTATGGAATACAAGGTAGGGGGGTAATTCGTAAGTTTGTTATATGGCATGGTTCGGTAAGAAAGATCCCTTACAGATTATAGGTTTCCAGACGTATGGAACCTCTGAGCATCTGTATGCCAGAGGCAGGGCCCTTGAGGATGAAGTTATTGATCTGGCCCATAAAGGCACCCTGAAGTTGTTCCTCAACAGCTGGAAACGATTTGAAACTGATGAGATCCGGCATGCTCCGCTGAGGTTGCACCTTCCCGACGGGAGGAGCCTCGAGATAAGCACGGATTCCCATGGGTATTTTCTGCTGGACCGAACGGTAGGCAATCTCGGTCCTCTCACCGATGAGGAGGGCTGGCTGCCCTACGAAATATCATTTGATTCGGATCAATCCTCACCCAGGATCCTCAATGATAACAGGTTTCCCGGGTCGCTCCTGATCCCCTCACAAGAGGCTTCCTATGGCGTTATTTCAGATATAGATGACACCATTCTCCATACCGGGGTTACTTCTTATATGAAATGGCAGGTGATAGCGAACACCCTTTTCAAAAAGCCCGATCGGCGCATCCCCCTGCAGGGGGCCGCAGAGCTTTATCGCCGTCTGCACCTGGGTAAGAGTGGCGCGGAGGTCAACCCAATATTCTATGTCAGCCACAGTCCGTGGAACCTGTATCGGTATCTGGAGTTTTTCCTGCACAAGCACGACTTTCCCAAGGGACCGTTGTTGCTGCGCAGTATGGCCAGTGTTATGGGGAGGGCCGTGGCAGGGCATATCCCCCACAAGGAACACGAAATTTTAAACATCCTGAATACCTACCCGGAAAAGCGCTTTATCCTGATTGGAGACAGTGGTGAAAGGGATGCCGATATTTATCTGGATGTTGCCAGGCTGCATCCGGGCAGGATCCTGGCCATTTACCTGAGGTCGGTGCGCCATCGCAGGAGGATGAACCGGGTACGGAATCTTATCCTACAGGAAACCAATATCCCGGTATTACTGGTCGATCGAAGTGAGGAGGTTATGGAACATGCCCGTTCCATGGGGTTTGTATAAGGGTGCTGTCGTTTCAGAAAAGGCCATGGATCTCCGCATCAATACGGTTGATGACCTCCCCTAGGTGTTCCGGGTTGTCCACGAAATTGAGATCATCCACATTGACTATCAGTAACTTTCCGCGTTCATACTCTTCAACCCAGGCTTCATACCTTTCATTGAGCCGGCTCAAATAATCGATGGAAATGGAATTCTCGTACTCCCGGCCCCTTTTGTGTATCTGATTGACCAGGTTGGGGATTGAACTCCTTAGGTATATCATCAGGTCTGGGGGCTGAACCAGGCTCTCCATAAGTTCGAACAGGCTTAGGTAGTTCTGGAAATCGCGGTTGGTCATGAGCCCCATGGCGTGGAGGTTGGGTGCGAAAATAAAGGCGTCCTCGTAAATAGTACGATCCTGTATTACGTCCTTGCCGATTTCCCGGATTTTGAGTATTTGCCGGTAGCGGGTATTGAGGAAATAGATTTGCAGATTAAAACTCCACCTTGCCATCTGATTGTAAAAATCATCCAGGTAAGGGTTATCCACCACGTCCTCAAAGTGAGCTTCCCATTTGTAGTGTTTGGCAAGTAGTTCCGTCAGCGTTGTTTTACCTGCACCGATATTTCCAGCCACTGCGATGTGCATGCGTATGAATTTTTAACAATTTGAATTCGCCCGAAGGGAGGTAGACAATATACGAAGTATCTTCAGTTATGGGAAATAAAAGCAGCTTGTTTCGATCAGTGGGATCCCGGTTTTTAAATGTATTGATCTACATCCTTGCAAGATGATAGGAATCCTGTAATTAATTTTGCTGTACCAACCTTATATCCTACTTTTGGCTTGTGCTGCGATAGCTTATCACCGTTCCGCATTCTTCCCTTCCGATTCATCAGCTATCCCTTAAAGCACACTCGCCATGCCGTATTTGTTTACTTCGGAATCCGTAAGTGAGGGTCATCCGGATAAAATTGCAGACCAGATAAGTGATGCGCTACTGGATAATTTCCTAGCCTTTGACCCTGATAGCAGGGTGGCCTGTGAAACCCTGGTGACCACCGGGCAGGTAGTTCTTGCAGGGGAGGTCAGCAGCCATACCTATGTAGACCTGCAGCAAATAGCCAGGGAAACGATCAATCAGATCGGATACACCAAAGGGGAATACCGGTTCAGCGGAGAATCCTGTGGTGTTATTTCCATGATACATGAACAATCCCCGGATATCAGCCAGGGAGTGGACAGAGGTGCAAAGGAAATGCAGGGGGCCGGAGACCAGGGAATGATGTTTGGATACGCCACCCGGGAAACAGACAACTACATGCCCCTTGCGGTTGATTTGGCCCACAGGCTCCTTCGGGAACTTGCAATGCTTCGCAGGGAAGGACAGGATATGCCCTATCTGCGGCCGGATGCCAAAGCCCAGGTAACCCTGGAGTACTCCGACAGGAACATACCTGTTCGCATTCATACTATTGTGGTTTCGACCCAGCACGATCCCTTCCATAAGGACGAAGAGGTGATGCTGGAGAGGATCAAAAAAGATATTCAGCAGATACTGATCCCAAGGGTCAAGGCCGCTCTCCCCGGGCGGATACAGGAATTATTTGGGCCCGACATCATTTTTCATGTCAATCCTACCGGCAAGTTCGTGATCGGAGGCCCGCACGGGGACTCCGGGCTCACCGGCCGAAAGATCATTGTCGACACCTATGGGGGCAAAGGCGCCCATGGGGGCGGAGCTTTCAGCGGCAAGGATCCCAGCAAGGTAGATCGAAGTGCGGCCTATGCTGCAAGGCATGCTGCCAAAAACCTTGTGGCTGCAGGGGTTGCAGATGAAATTTTGGTTCAGGTAAGTTACGCCATTGGAGTAGTGGCCCCCACCTCCATTAGCGTCAATACTTTTGGTACCGCCAGGGTTAACCTTCCGGATGGCGAAATTTCCTCCCTGGTGGCCAATTTGTTTGATATGCGTCCAGCCTTCATTGAGGATCGGCTTAAATTAAGAAATCCGATCTATAAGGAAACCGCTGCTTATGGACATATGGGCAGGGAACCCAGATGGGTGGAAAAAGTATTTGAATCCCCCTACAGCGGGAAGGTAGAGACCCGTGTAGAACTCTTTACCTGGGAGAAGCTGGACATGGTAGACGAGATAAAAAGAGCCTTTGGATTGTAAAAATTGGATAAATAATTAGGATTTTAAAAAAATCCGAACCTATATTTGTCCTTTAAGTTCAGACTTTTATTGAATAGTTATCAAGAAAGGTGGAGGGAATAGACCCAATGAAGCCTTAGCAACCCTTTGCTCCTGACGCAAAGAAGGTGCTAAATTCTATCCCGGCAGGGGCAGATAACAACTAGCGATTTCTGCTGTAATTCTTCTTTCTTATAACTTTTTGATTTTACCCTGTTCATAACCGTGGACAAAAGGGTTTGGATTTTTATTTAATGCATTTATTAATTAAAAACGAAAAATCATGAGTGATCAAAAATTTAGTACCAATGCGCTGCACGCGGGTTATGATCCTGCTGCAAATGGAGGCACAAGGGCTATCCCTATTTATCAGAGTACCTCCTATGTTTTCAAAGATTCTGACCATGCAGCCAACCTTTTTTCGCTGGCTGAATTCGGGAATATTTACACCCGAATCAACAATCCTACACACGATATCCTGGAGCAGCGTCTGGCGGCCCTGGAAGGAGGGATCGCTTCTGTGGTAACAGCCTCGGGAACCGCGGCCATCAATACGGCCCTACTGGTGTTGCTGAGGAGCGGCGACCACATAGTAGCATCCAACAGTCTTTATGGGGGCACCTATAATCTGTTAAGCGTAACCCTCCCCAGGTTGGGCATTACCACCACCTTTGTAGATCCGTCAGACGCATCTAACTTCCGAAATGCCGTTCAGGAAAATACCCGGGCTATTTTCGTGGAATCTTTGGGGAATCCCAAGCTGGATGTGCTGGATCTGAAAGCCATTGCCTCTGAGGCCAAAGCCTCAAAAGTCCCATTTATTGTAGACAATACGGTAGCTACCCCTGCCTTACTCAACCCCATTGAACACGGGGCGAATATTGTGATCCATTCCCTTACCAAGTATATTAACGGTAATGGAACGG
>JARRLI010000160.1:6335-9168 GCA_037387145.1 Robiginitalea sp.
ATTGGGCCAATGGAAAATTCCCAGAGTTTACGGAACCCTCTCCTGGATATCATGGACTGGTGTACCACCATGCCCTTGGTCCGGCAGCTTTTATTGCCAAAGTGCGCATCGAAGGCCTTAGAGACCATGGTGCCTGTCTTAGTCCTTTTAATGCCTTCCAGATCCTGCAGGGATTGGAAACCCTGGAGATCCGGATGAAGAAGCACAGCGAAAATGCTCTGGCATTGGCGCAGTGGCTGCAAGACCGGGATGAGGTCGCCTGGGTAAATTATCCGGGGATTGAGGGCAGCACATACCATACCCTGGCCACCAGTTACCTGCCAAAAGGACAGAGCGGAATCGTTACGTTCGGAGTCAAAGGGGGGTATGAATCTGCCAAGAAGATTGCGGACGCCACAAAATTGTTCTCCTTATTGGCAAATATTGGAGATACCAAGTCTTTGATCATCCATCCGGCCAGTACCACACACCAGCAGTTGAATGACGAAGCCCAGCAGTCTACAGGGGTTACCAAGGATCTGATCCGACTTTCTGTAGGTCTTGAAGACCTTGAAGATCTCAAAACTGACCTGGTCAATGCCTTTGCCACCCTGGATAAAAGAGTCCTTGCATAACGCAAGATATTTATAGTTGAAACAGGTTTGCCCTGCTTTTTTGCAGGGTGATCCTAGTTATACAAAAGTCATGAAAGAGACGGCAACGGCCCTTGAGCACATCACTATTACTGACTTCCAAACCTATGGCGGGCACAGGCAATCTATTGAGCTCTCATATCAGTTGTTCGGACAACCCTTGCACTGTGCCCCCCTGGTATTGGTAAATCATGCGCTCACAGGTAATTCCAATGTAGCCGGAGAGTCGGGCTGGTGGTCGGACTTGGTTGGAGATGGCAAATGTATAGATACCCAGAGGTATACGGTTTTGGCCTTTAATATCCCGGGGAATGGTTACGATGGATTTGTGATCGATAACTACAAGGACTTTATCGCCAGGGATATTGCCGCGCTTTTTCTCATAGGTTTGGAAAAACTGGGTATAACCCGGCTGTTTGCGGTTATAGGAGGTTCATTGGGAGGTGGCATTGCCTGGGAGATGGCATCGCTGAATCCCGAACTTATCGATCACCTGATACCCGTTGCCGCCGATTGGAAATCCACGGATTGGCTAATAGCCAATTGCCAGATTCAGGAGCAATTCCTGGTGAATTCCAAACAACCCGTCAAGGATGCACGTATGCATGCCATGCTGTGCTACAGGACCCCTCAATCCTTTAAGGAACGGTTTCAGCGCAGTACCAATCAGGAATTGCAGGTTTTCAATGTGGAAAGCTGGCTGACCCATCACGGGGAAAAATTGCAGGAGCGGTTTCAGCTTTCGGCCTACAAGCTTACCAACCAACTCCTGAAAACCATTGACATTACAAGGGAAGGAGAAGATGTCTTTTCAAAACTGCAGCAAAGTGACACACATATACATATCCTGGGGGTGGACTCTGACCTGTTCTTTACCGCAAGCGAGAACCGGGAAACGTATAAACAACTTGCTCAGGCCAACAGCAATGTAACCTACGGGGAGATACAATCCATCCATGGCCACGATGCTTTTCTGATTGAGTACGGGCAGATGCAGCAATTGCTGAAACCTATTTTCGATCCGGACAGTCAAAAACCCAGGTGGAAGATCGTCAAATTCGGAGGGCATTCCCTGGCAAATGGGAAAGGACTCTCCCGGGTATTGCAACTGATCACGGAAAAATCACAGGCAGGGGATCGCATTGCAGTGGTACTTTCTGCACGAGAAAAAGCCACAGATCAATTAGAGGAGCTTTTGGAACAGGCAGCCAAAGGACAGGACTACAGCGAACCCTTAAAGGCTTTCCGGACCTACCAGCAGAACACCTTTGCTGATATCGACCTCGCTGCTGAGTTTGACGAGCTGGGCAGGCTTTTGGAGGGCGTTGCTCTTCTGGGGGATTACAGCGAACGGATCAGGGACCAGGTCATGGCACATGGGGAATTGATCTCTGTGAAATTGATCACTGCTCTTTTGAATGCTAAAAATATCAGGGCCGTGATGGTAGATTCCCGGGGACTGATCAAGACCGACGATACTTTTGGCGATGCCAGGGTAAAAGAGGGATTATCCAGGGCTCATACCCAGAAAGTATTCGAAACCCTGCCTGCAGATCATATTCCGGTAATCACCGGATACATTGCATCAACCGAAGCCGGGGAGACCACTACCCTGGGAAGGAATGGAAGCAATTACACTGCTTCCCTGCTGGCTAACTTCCTGAATGCATCGGAACTGCAGAATTATACCCATGTTGATGGGGTATATACTGCAAACCCTGAATGGGTTCCCGAAGCTCAGAAAATCACGGAGCTCTCCTACGAGGAGGCCAACGAGCTGGCTTACTTCGGAGCGAGTATTCTCCATGCAAAAACCATAATACCCCTTTTGGAAAAAAACATCCCCCTGAGGATCCTCAATACCTTTAATGATGACAACGAAGGAACCAGGATTAGTGCAGATTCCCGCGGGGGTGGTATTAAAGCCCTTTCAGTTATCGATAATGAAGCCCTGATCGTACTGGAAGGCAGGGGCCTTTTGGGGAAAGTGGGTGTCGATGCCCGAATCTTCCGTGCCCTGAGCCAGCGCAATATAAGTGTGAGCATTATTTCCCAGGGATCTTCGGAACGGGGTATAGGGCTGGTTGTGGCCGAGAATAAAGCAGAACAGGCCCGGGAAGCACTCTGTGAAGCCTTTGAAGCGGAATTCCGATCCCGGGATATCAATACGATTCGAATAGTGCACGATGTGGCTATCATCT
>JARRLI010000161.1:0-7033 GCA_037387145.1 Robiginitalea sp.
TGGTTCGTCGGTTCATCCAGCAACAAAAGGTCGTGGTTTTGAAGCAGGAGTTTTGCGAGCTCTATCCGCATGCGCCACCCACCAGAAAATGTTTCGGTGAGCTTGCCGAAATCAGTGCGCTTAAATCCCAGACCAATCAGCACGCGCTCCGTCTCACCCTGGTACTGGTAGCCCCCGAGCAATTCATACCGATGCGTGGCGTCACTGAGGGAGACCATGAGTTGGTGATAGGCCTCACTTTCGTAATCTTCGCGTGTTGCGAGCTTCCGGTTGATCTCCTCCAGCTCCACCTCAAGCCTGCGAATTTCTTCAAAGGCAAGGTAGGCCTCTTCGACTACCGTATTGCCCGTGCTGAATTCCAGATCCTGTTTCAAATAACCCACTGAAATCCCTTTGTCGCTGGATATTGTTCCAATATCCGGCTGAGATTCCCCGGCAATCAGTTTCAGCATAGTAGATTTACCGGCTCCATTCTTGCCAACAAGGCCCACGCGATCCCCGGGGTTCAACCTGAATGAAATCCCCTGGAAAAGAACTTCCCCCCCAAAGGATACCGATAAGTCGTGTACATTAAGCATAGTCAAGCTTTCAGGAAATTCCCATTGAAATTTCCATTGGCAAAATTCGGAAAATTAAGGGGAATCCCCTCAGGATTTTCGACCTAACTTCTCATAGCGCTTTGAGAAACGTGCACAGTCCATCTCTGGGGGGAGCGGATCTTCATTTCTGATCAACCGATACAGGGCACGTGCCGCATAAGGTGCTATCAGCACCCCTCTGGATCCCAGTCCGTTGAGAACAAATAAATGCTGGTGTACAGGATGGGCACCCACCAGGGGACGGCGGTCCGGCACGGTGGGGCGGATTCCGGCTCTCTGACCTTCCACCGAAAAATCACATTGCATAAACTTATGCAATTTCTCCAGCAAAATCCCCCTTGCTTCCTTTGTGGGATCCGGGCTTTTATCCTTGTGGTTATAGGTCGCACCGACCAGGTACCTGTCCCCACCCAGAGGAATAGTGAAAACCCCGGACTTGACCACCCGGGATTCTTTATACATAGGGGCGTGTATTACTAATAGTTCGCCTTTTGTACCGTTTAAGGGAAGGTAGTTAAAGAATGGATTTTCCCTGAGTCCGAACCCCTCGCAAAAAATAACCGCTTCCGCTCTTATCCCGCGGTATTCAATGCCCTTATCAAGCACCTGCAATTCCTTATGTTCGAAAGGAGCTTCTGTAAGGCTTCCTGTTCCTGAAAGAAAATCCCTGTACCCTTTAAGCAGCTTGGCGGTATGTATGCGGCCCGAATGCAGCACCGCTCCAAACCCAAACGGAGCCTTTAGCGCAGGGTTATCATTAGCTATGATTCCGGGGGATAGAAATTCGGACAGTCCGGGTCTTTCAGCTGCTTCGAACCAGTCATTCTGCTCCCCGGCAGATGCCAAGAGGCGCAGGACCGGCATTTCTTCATCGAAATCGATGCCCAATTTTTCTTCCAGTTCCCTATAAAAGGGAAGGGCTGTTTTCATCAGCCGGGATCCTTCCCAGGCCATATTGAAGCGCTTTAGAACTACCGGGTTATAAAGCCCTCCGGCCACCCGCGAAGCTTGTTGTGACTGATCGTCAAAAACGCTTACGGAATGGCCCTCTTTCAAAAGGGTTTCGGTCAGGGCCATCCCCGCAAGGCCAAATCCAACTATAATATAATGACCCATACAGCAAAGGTAGGCAAGATTCCCACAGGAGTCCCGGCAATAAAAAACCCCGACAAAATTGCCGGGGCTTTTTTACTCTTGAATTGGAAGGGGCTTAATAGGCCCACATATCTTGTTCGCGGTCACGAATTGTTTCCTTGATACGATCCGCTTCCAGTAACTGGAACAGGGCGTTATCTGCGATGTAATCCCGAATCATCCTGTCTCCATGTACATTGTCTTCCTTGTAGATCATGGCATTGAAACGGCGTGCGTTCAATAACATATCAAAGGAGATAGGGATAGCAGAATTCCGCGCATTAAACACCTTGGCATTGTGCAGGATCTGCCTGGCGCCCGGGTACCATACCCAGAAAAGTTCTACCAGCGCATCTTCCGCAGCCATCGAATCATCATCGATGAAGTTTACATCAGGAGCTACAGGAGCAATACCCAGTAAACGGTATTTAAGTTCTCCCTGCCGCTTGTCGAAATACCAGATCCCTTTGATGCGGTACTCAACAATATCAGCAGCAGTGAGCTCCCTGATATTGATAAACTCAGGAGAGATCTCCTCTCCCGCGTTGAGCTGCTCGTATCCGAGGTCTGTAGTATCCACCTTTTTCAGGGCGGCACTAAGCTCTTCGTATTGGCGTTTTTCCGTAAAATAGGAATCGGCATAGACTCCCTCCAGATTTCCATTTCGGAAGTTCTTCACCAGCACCTGGTAAAGCGATCGGCGATCTGCACTGATATCAATCGTATCGGTTGGATAGAACAGCGGAAAATTCACCCGCTCATCCAGGTCTATGACCTCCCATACGGTTTTTGACCAGAGAATGTCGCGGTCATCCACATACCCATAAGCCAGGGGAGCATCATTGTCATTGGCCTTCTGTTCCTCGGTTCGTACACCTATTTCCTCAGGCTTACTTGCATTGAGGATGTTGGCCTGAGCCAGACCGGATGCCGGTAGTACGGCTACTGCTCCAATTAGTAAAACACTTTTCCAATTCATTATTCTGGTTTCTTTAAAACCGGTGCAGCGCTCCCTGGGGATGACCGCACCGGGTCTATTGATAAACACTATCCTATTGAGAGATCTCCACAATAACCGGAGAAACTTTCTTCAGTTTATAACTCTTATTGTTGGTGATTTCAGCCTGCACATCAAAAATCTGTACAGCATCACCCCGCTTGGCACGTTTCAGGGCATTCTTGGCCCTTGCGTCCAGTTTGTCTCCATTAACGCTTACCGTTGGTTGTCCTGGCACTTTAAATTTGAATCCTTTCACTCGAAGTTTCAGGTCAAAATCAAAATCTTCCAAAACGGCACCTATAGTGGAGATCTCCAGGTTACGACGCGGCATCTTCACACTTCCGGTCTCTCCCCGGATCGCTCCGGTTGGCCTTGGGATATCCTTGATCCGGAATTCGGATTTAGTGGAGATCCGCTGTCCGTCAGGCAGGGTTCCCGAAGCGGTAATGGTAACTGAACGTCCGGTACCGGGGTTCATAACATACTTGCTGCCATCACGCTTGCTCAATCCAGAAGCCGAAGCACTTACTTTGTTGTTCGGGATTCCGGGGATTGAAATGGTCATCGGGTTCGGCACCCCTCTGTAGACTACATTCATCTTATCTGCAGAAATTACCGCAGCATTCGGCTTGGAGATGGTAGAGAAGGTGTTCTTTACAGGAACCTCTTTCTCCTGGCCATCCTGCATGTACACAAGAACTCCTGAGATCTCATGGTCTCCCGGATTTCCAGCTCCAATCAGCATCTTAACTCCACCTGCTTCCAGCTGGTAGTCCCGGCCTTCGCTCAGTTTGCGTCCGTCCAGGATCAGGTCTGCCCTCACAGGCTTGGCCGACTTGTCAGTCTTACCCAGCACAATGCTTCCATTGAATTTCTCCCCAGAATAGAAAGCCGACTTCTCGGTTTCCAGTAGGGTGGAAAAATTAGCCAGTGAAATCTGCTCGGTCAGCTCTCCCTGCAACATTGCCTTGAGCGCATCTTCCTCAGTAGACTTGATATCAGCCTGCAAACTTGTCAGCTTGGTAAGTGACGCGATAAGCGGAAAACCTTCGTAGTGGTAATTGATCCAATCTACTTTGGCTCCATCTCGCCGTGCAACCTTTCCGTTGGCGTCTCCGGTTTCAAAACGGGACTTTACGGACTCGGATACATCCGGGAACCTATCTCCCAGTATGGTCAGTACCTGCTCCCGGTAGTCATTCAATTGTACCATGAACTTCTTACCTTCCGGAGCCAGGTTATCTCCCTGGAAAAACTTCTGGTCGAGGTAATCCGACCGATATCCTTAATCATGAATTCCTTGAGATTCTCCAGATAGTCGTTATACTCCTGAGAGAGTTGCTTGATCTTCTGAGCATCCTGATACAGCACTTCATACTTGGCTGCATCTTCAGATGCTTTGGTTTCCAGACCTTCCAGGAACGCTAAATTGTTCTCTGTGGTCTTGTCGTTGGAAGCTTCCAGCTTTTCGTTCATTAACCCGAACGCAGCCAGAACTTCTTTGCTCATATTTAGCGCCAGCATTGCGATGAAGATCAAATACATTAAATTGATCATCTTCTGACGTGGTGACGATTTTCCTGATGCCATGTTTCTAATTCGTTGTTTAGTTGTTATTCAGATTTGGGAATTGCTAGATCAACAACTGAATTAGTTCCTGTTCATCGCAGTAAGCATACCTCCGTACACTCCATTGAGAGAGGACAGGTTGCTTGCCAGTGATTCCATTTGATCTTTGAGCGCTCCAGCATTCTGAACCACCTCTTCATTGATAGAAGCCTGACGACTGGCACTTTCCAGCTGCACCTTGTAAAGGCTGTTCAGGGATTCCATCTGAGTGGCTGCCTGAGCCAGTTCATCAGAATATTTCTTTGTGGACTGAATGGCGTCAGCCGTAGGAGCTATTCCTTTGGCAGCTCCTTCAAAATTGCGGATACTATCACCCAGGCTGGTCATCAGACCGGCATCGATGTTAGCCTCCTTAAGGAGTTCATCCAGTTTCCTGGAAAGCAATCCTTCGGCCTCTTCAGCCTCAGCGGCCTCATTCTTGCGACCATTAGATTCCCCTCCTGCAAGCTCCGGATATACCAGAGACCAATCAAATTCGTCATCTACAGGTTCAAATGCACTGATTGCGAATATAAGTGCCTCGGTAATCAGACCGACCGCCAGCAGCAGACCTCCCGTCAGGGGGCCAAACTCCCAGTGGAGGATCTTAAACAGGGCTCCGATAATTACTACGGAAGCACCCAGGCCATAGGCCATGTTAAAGAGCTTTTTAGTTGATTTAGACTGTGCCATAATTAAGAATTTAAATAGTTAAGTTTAAAGTTGAAATTGCATATTTAGGTTAACGTTGTTATTGTATCAGGTACAGGACATGTTGTTCTATTGGTTGAAATCTTCTTCTCCCATATAGTCCTGTACGGTTCGGAAGCCGATATAGCTTCGTGCTGAATCTTTGTATTCGTAATCCCTGGTACTCACCTGAAGGAAATAGGCAACATCCTTCCAGGATCCTCCGCGGATTATCTTCCTTTTATTGTCTTTTGAATCCGCATTTGGGTTCATAGTGGAAGAATAGTTATAAGAGCCCGGGTAGTAGCTGGAGTTGGTCCATTCCGAAACATTCCCTGCCATGTTGTACAGGTTGAAATCATTCGGCTCATAGGACTTGGCCTCCACTGTGTACAGAGCGGCATCGGCTGCATAATCCCCGCGCTGGGGTTTGAAATTAGCCATAAAACAACCGGTATCACTTATCACATAAGGACCTCCCCAGGGATACGTACCTCCTTCGATCCCTCCACGTGCGGCATATTCCCATTCAGCTTCAGTAGGTAAACGGAACTGATTCACAAACTGTTTTCCGCGACGGCTCTGGTCGTCATTTTTGAATTTGGTACGCCAGTGACAGAAAGCCTTGGCTTGTGTCCAGGAAATTCCAACCGCGGGATAATCGCTGTAAGCATCATGCCAGAAATAATCGTTGTGCATGGGTTCGTTATAGGAATATTCGAAATCCCGAATCCATACAGTGGTATCCGGATAAACCTCAACGACCTCCTTGCGGATAAATTCCTTTCGGCGCTCGCCTTTGGCACGGGCAGCCGCCTCAATATCCATCCAGGAATATTTATATTGTAGTTGCTTCACATCAAGAGTGCGCTGGCCGTTATAGGATTCTTCTTCCGGAAGGTACATGGAATCTACCATCACTTCCGTATAATATTCATCCGGGTATTCTGATGTATCCCAAACAAGTTCTTCGTCCCAGTTAAGGGCTCGCCCCTCGTAATAATCCTCTCCAAATCCATAATAGTTGTCCATCATGTATTTGTCATACACGGAAAGGTCGGTTGTATCTGCATCCTTGAAAGAATACACACCAATACCTTCATCCTCCGGGCCAAGTCCTAATTCGTCTGCCAGTATTGCCAGCTTACTTCGAACTACAGAATCCTTTACCCATTCCACGAACTGGCGGTACTCACTGTTGGTGATTTCAGTATCATCCATATAAAAGGAGCGGACCGTAACGGTTTTGGTGGGTGCATTCAGTGCATCCGCCATATCCTCCTCACTTTTGCCCATGATATAAGACCCTTGCGGAATGAGTTCCATTCCATAGGGTTTTTCTGGATGCCATCTCTTGCCTTCAACTCCAACCAGCTCTCCTTTGGTTTTGGAACCACAGCTGCTTAGCAAGAACACAATCGCTATAGATGGTAACAATAGCTTTTTCATACGATAGGTTAATTTCAATTATAACTGATAGACAGTAATAGCAATGATTATTCAATAAAACTTAAAATCGAATACGGTGCATGGTAATAACGCGGGTGTAGTTGATTTATTATAAAGAGAAGGAAGGTTTGATACCTCGACCCACCAGCGCCCGGTAAGTGCGCTCTTGAAGAAGACCAGGTCCTCAGTATCACAGGGGACCATGTATTTGGTGAAATCAGGATCCGATCCTGAGGGCCGCTCGGTAACGCGGAAGTTATGTCCTTCCATGAAATACCAGATCATCTGGGCTACTAGCTGAAAGGACTGTATATTGTTTTCAATTTCGAAAATACCGAATAGGGAAATGGAATCCCCCATCCCGGCATATCGGGTAATGGCACAGATCTCCCTTCCTGTAAATCCGTTTGGAGAAAAGGAATCTGCCTGGCCCATTTCACTTGCGCGCACTGCCCTGGCATCTATGCTGACCACGTGGGCATTTCGCATCACCGGCTCAGCCAGGGAAATGTCCTGAGCCATTTCACCTAACCGGTATGCATCGAAGAATAGG
>JARRLI010000162.1:0-2108 GCA_037387145.1 Robiginitalea sp.
TTAAATCATACCTTTTTCATAAGCCCGGTTTTCTGCCGGGCTTTTTTTATTCTGGAATATGGGCCAGCACATCCAATAAAAGCTTCCAAAACTTCTGCACGGATGATACCGAAGCCCGCTCATCAGGGGAGTGTGCCCCCCGAATGGTGGGTCCGAAACTGATCATATCCATCTGCGGATAGTGGGACTTCAGGATACCGCATTCCAGCCCGCCGTGCCCGGAAATCACTTCAGGGGAGGCTCCAAACAATTTTTCATACCGACCCTTTACAAGGGTCAGGATGCCAGAATCCGGGTCGGGCAGCCAACCGGGATAATCCCCTCTGGTTTCTACACCATACCCGGCCAGGGTGAATGCAGCTTTTAGTTTCCGAACCAGGTCGGCCTTGGCCGTTTCCCGGGAAGAACGCGTCAGGCATCCGATGTGGATCCGGCCATTTTCCACCGCTACTTTGGCCAGGTTGTTAGAGGTTTCCACGAGGCCCGGAAATTCAAAACTCATCGCATACACCCCGTAATGGATGCTATACAGACAGTTTAGCAGGTTCTCAGTATCCTGCAGGCGCATAGCTCGCTGCGGTTGATCCACCTCTGTGACAACAGTCTGTAGATCTGTCTCCCGGGGGCCGTATTCCAATTGGATCGCTTCGCTTTCAGCCGCAACGGAATTTTTCAGGGTTTCTACATGCTCCCTTTGAACTGCAATCAGAGCGTGGCCTTCCCTGGGAATGGCATTCCGGAGGTTCCCTCCCTGGAAAGCTGCTATGTGGAAGGGTACGGTCTCCAGCGCCCTCAACAGCATCCTGGCCAGCAATACATTGGAATTTCCAAGTCCCTTATGGATATCCATCCCACTGTGGCCGCCCTTTAGCCCCCTGATCCCAATGGTTAGGCCTGTATATTTTGTAGTAACAGGGATTTCCTTGTAAGCACCAATACCCGTTACATCGATACCTCCTGCGCATCCCACATCGAGTTCATCGTCCTCTTCCGTGTCCAGGTTAAGCAGGATATCCCCCTTCAACCATGCAGGGTCCAATCCCTTGGCGCCGGTCATACCGGTTTCCTCGTCTATCGTAAAAAGAGCTTCCAACGGGGGGTGTGAAATCGTATCCGAAGCCAATACCCCCATAATGGCGGCAACACCCAGGCCGTTATCAGCCCCAAGGGTGGTCCCTTCCGCCTTCACCCAGTCCCCATCCCGATACATGCGGATTCCCTCTGTTTCAAAATTAAAGTCCGTATCCCCGTTCTTCTGGTGGACCATGTCCAGATGTGCCTGCAGCACCACCGGAGTGCGACGATCCATCCCGGGGCTCGCTGGTTTGCGGATAAGTACATTACCCAAAGGATCCTCCTGTGTTTCAAGGCCGAGGGAATGACCAAATTCGACCATAAATGCGATGATCCGTTCCTCCTTTTTTGATGGCCTTGGGACCGCGTTGAGCCTCACAAAGGATTCCCATATTTCAACAGGTTGGATATCGGATATTGGATTTGGCATGTCTTGGTGGTTTTTCCGCCAAAAATAACCATTCGGATTCAGAAGGGAGGATTAATGGTTATTTTTACCGTATGAATTTAAGACCAAAGACCCTTATTGCCCTCTCGCTACCTTTTCAGGTTTTGCTTGTTCGCTGGTTGGCAGATCATCAGGATTGGGTGGAGGCCTTTTACAGCCGGGGTATATATCCCCGCATCGCTACTATTTTTCATTTTATTTACGGCTGGATCCCCTTCTCAGTAGGTGATGTTTGTTATTTCATTCTGGGAATAGGAACCCTCACCTATCTGATTCGCAGAAGGCACTGGATACGGACGCACCCATGGACCTTTTTCAGGGATGTTATCGCCGTACTCGCCGTGGTTCACTTTACATTCTATCTGCTGTGGGGTATGAACTATTTCCGTCAGCCACTCTCAAAGACAATGGCATATGCTGAGGCGTATACCACAGAGGAACTGATGGAACTTACGGTATCCCTGGCCAGGCATACCAATAAATTACAGGAAGAAATCACTGGGGATACACTATCAGCAGTCAGAGTACCTTACAGCAAATCTGAAATAATGAGCAATACGGTGCTTGGCTACCGGGAACTTCAGAA
>JARRLI010000162.1:2182-6166 GCA_037387145.1 Robiginitalea sp.
GGCTACGGGGGCTATCTGAATCCCTTCACCCTGGAGGCCCAGGTCAACAAGCGTTTGCCATTATTTCGCTACCCGGTGGTTTGTGGTCATGAAGTGGGGCACCAACTCGGGTTTTCAGCAGAAAATGAGACGAACTTTATCGGCTATCTGGTGACCCTGCGCAGTCCGGACCCATATTTTCGCTATTCGGCTTTAGCCTATGGCCTGAGTTATTGCCTTTCTGAAGTCTATCGAAGGGACAAGGAGGCCCACAAAAAAATCAGGAACATACTCAACCCCGGGGTACGTGCCAACTTCAGGGAATTACGGGAATTCTGGCAAAGGTTTGAAAATCCGCTTGAACCCGTTTTCAAGTCCGCTTTTAACAAATATCTCGAGGTCAACCGTCAAAAGGATGGCATCCGGTCCTACAACAGGGTTGTCTCCCTTATAGTAGCCTACCACCGCTCTGCCCCCCTTTACTCAGGCTCATAGGACAACGGAGACCTTCAAAGAAACGTTAAAATAAAAATCTGAGAGGTGTGGGGCTCAGAAATATCCTATTTTAGGCTGACTAACTCAAAAAATCTGACATCCTATGAGATGGAAACTTACGCTCCTGGCCTTCCTTGGGCTGGGGTATGTTGCTTTGGCACAAAAATATTTTCCAAAAAATGATGGGGTAAAGGCGGAAAATACCAACTATACCGCCTTGACCAATGCCCGGATCCATGTAACTCCCGGCGAGGTAATTGAAAAGGGAACACTGCTGATCCGGGATGGAAAGGTAATCGGTGTGGGAAAGCGGGTGGATATTCCCGAGAACAGTATGGTAATGGACCTGAATGGTAAATCGGTCTATCCATCCTTTATTGACGTATTCTCTTCCTTTGCCGTGAAACAGGCCGAGCGCAGTCGGGGAGGCGGACGAACGGCTCAGTACGGACCGAGCCGTGAGGGGTATTACTGGAATGATCATATAATGCCTGAAACCCAGGCCATCGATGCCTATAAATTCGATAACAAAAAGGCCGGAGACCTCCGTAAACTTGGTTTTGGGGTGGTCAACAGCCATCTGCAGGATGGTATTGCTCGTGGCACCGGGGTCCTGGTGGCCCTCAATGAGGGAGGTAGTGATGCAGAGCGTATCCTGGAGGATACTTCGGGCCAGTATTTCTCTTTCGACAGAAGCGTCGCAAAACGGCAGTCCTATCCCGGTTCTCTTATGGGTTCCATGGCCTTATTGCGGCAGATGTACCACGATGCCAAATGGTATGAGGGCGGTAATGTATCCACAACGGACCGTTCCCTGGAAGCGCTTAACGGCAACCGGGGCCTGGTACAATTCTTCGCAGCCGCCGACAAGGGGCACGTCCTGCGGGCGGATGGCATCGGAGATGCCTTTGGGATTCAATATGTGATCCTTGCCGGGGGGCAGGAATACGAGAATATAGCCGATATCAAAGAAACAGGTGCTTCCCTGGTGGTACCCTTGAATTTCCCGGATCCATTCGACGTATCCAACCCGTACCATGCACAGTATGTGAGCCTGGAAGACATGCGGCACTGGAACCAGGCGCCCTCTAACCCGGGGACGCTGGAAGCCAATGGCGTATCCTTTGCGTTTACCCTGCAGGGACTTAAAAACACCCGGGATATGACCAAAAAGATCCGAAAGGCTATAGAATATGGTCTTTCCGAGACCACTGCTTTGGAGGCGCTAACTACAGAGCCGGCCCGGTTGCTGCGGAAATCGGATGAGATCGGTTCCCTGCAAGCGGGCAGATATGCCAACTTGCTTATTACCTCAGGTCCCATCTTTGATTCTGAAACCACCCTCTATGAAAACTGGGTGATGGGCAAGCGCCACATCCTGGCCGATATGGAACAGAAGGATATCCGTGGGGATTACGTCCTGCGGGCCGGAGGATCGGAATTCAACTTATCACTTACAGGAAAGGCTGGCAGTCCAAAACTGAAGGTAATGCGGGATACCTCCAAACTCAAATCCAAGATCAGCTATAAGGGTGACTGGGTGGATATTTCATTTTCAGATGACGATCAACGATACCGCATGACTGGCCTGGTACAGGCCGATTCCGATAACCTGGGTGGAAAAATAGTACTCCCTGACGGAAGAGAGACCCGCTTTAATGCCCAGAAAACAGCCATCTTCGAAGCTAAGTCCGATACATCAGCCGAAAAAGAAAAAGGAGCGCCGGAAATGATCCCGCTGAGCTATCCCAATGTAGGATTTGGTTACCGCGAACTTCCAAAACAGGAAGACCTCCTTTTTCAAAACGCCACGGTTTGGACCGGTGAGGATTCAGGCATCCTGGAGAATACGGATGTACTGGTCAAAGAAGGAAAGATAGTCCGCATTGGCCAGAACCTTTCCGGCGGGGGTGCACGTGTTATAGATGCGACAGGGAAACACCTGACCGCGGGAGTCATAGATGAGCATACGCATATTGCTGCCCTTGCCATCAACGAGGGCGGACACAACTCCTCGGCAGAGGTCAAAATGACGGATGTGGTGGACCCCGAGGATATTAACATCTACCGCAACCTGGCCGGTGGCGTTACCTCGGTACAACTGCTTCACGGATCGGCTAACCCTATCGGAGGCCGGTCGGCCATATTCAAGCTGAAATGGGGCAAAAGCGCAGATGAGATGATATATCAGGATATGCCCAAGTTCATCAAATTTGCCCTGGGGGAAAATGTAAAACAATCCAACTGGCAGAGCTTTAACCGTTTTCCGCAGACACGGATGGGTGTGGAACAGGTTTTTGTTAATTACTTCCAGCGCGCCAAGGAGTACCAGGCACTTAAGGATTCCGGAAAACCCTTCCGGTATGATGAAGAGATGGAAGTCCTTGCGGAGATCCTCCGGGGAGAGCGATTTATCAGCTGTCACTCCTATGTGCAGAGTGAGATCAATATGCTGATGAAGGTTGCTGAAGAGATGGGTTTCAGGGTAAATACCTTTACCCATATCCTTGAAGGCTACAAAGTGGCCGATAAAATGGCTGCACACGGGGTTGGGGGTTCTACCTTCAGTGACTGGTGGGCCTATAAATACGAAGTCAAGGATGCCATCCCCTACAATGCAGCCATCATGCACAGCCAGGGCGTTACGGTGGCCATCAACAGTGATGACCGCGAAATGTCCCGAAGGCTCAATCAGGAGGCGGGAAAAACGGTGAAATACGGAGGCCTTTCCGAAGAGGAAGCCTGGAAAACCGTAACCATCAATCCTGCCAGGTTACTTCATATAGATGACCGGGTTGGGAGCATTGCCAAAGGCAAGGATGCAGATCTGGTGCTCTGGTCGGATCACCCCTTATCTGTCTACGCGGTGGCGGAAACTACCTACATCGAAGGGATTCCCTATTTCGACAAGGAGCAGGATGCCGCACTGCGCCAGCAGGTGAACCAGGAACGCAACCAGTTAATCAATATGATGCTGGGGGAGAAAGACGGGGGAAGCCCGGTCCGAAGCCCCATGCAAAATATAAGGCGGGTCTTTCACTGTAATAGTTTGTAAACCGGTTTACTCTTAATCTGAAACATATGAAAACTAAAATATTCTTTGCCTTGATAGTTGCCCTTATCCTTCTACCGGTGAGGTCACAACAAACTCCGGCAGCTTCCCAATCGGAAACTATCAGTATTACAGGCGCAACCCTGCACCTGGGCAATGGGGAAGTGGTTGAAAACGGAACGATAACCTTCACGGATGGAACCATAACCGCACTGGGTTCAGGACTACCTGCTTCCGGGCGCGAGATAGACGCCAGCGGGAAACATGTATACCCCGGGATTATTGCCCCGGCCAAATCCCTCGGTCTCATAGAGATCAATGCAGTGCGAGCCTCGAACGACCAGGAAGAGATCGGATCCATGATTCCCCATGTTCGCAGTATAATTGCGTATAACGCAGAATCTCAGGTGGTGGAAAGTATGCGTCCGAACGGGGTGTTGCTGGGCCAGGTAACCCCT
>JARRLI010000163.1:0-3981 GCA_037387145.1 Robiginitalea sp.
GCCCTGCGCCCTGGTACCAACGTGGCGGTTTTGAATATGATGATGTACTATATAGTCACAGAAGGGTTGGCCGATGCCTCTTTTATATTAAAACGCACAGAAGGATATGAGGATTTTGTAAGTGAATTGCTTGCCATTGACCTGGACCAACTGGAGGCCGTTAGCGGGGTGCCCCGGGAAGAAGTCAAAGCTGCGGCCATAGCCTATGCGGGTGCGCCTAATGCCATGTCCTTCCATGGCCTGGGCGTAACAGAGCATTCCCAGGGAACATTTACAGTGATGCAAATTGCTGACCTGGCCATGCTGACCGGGAACATTGGTAGAAGAGGTGTTGGTGTCAATCCCCTGCGCGGACAGAACAATGTTCAGGGCAGTGCCGATATGGGTGTACAGCCGCATCAGGGTGCGGGATACCTGGATGTTACCAGTCCGGAGATCAACCAGCGATACAATGAATTTTACGGAAGTGAGGTCCCCACCCATGTGGGTTACAAGATTCCCGAAATGTTCCAGGCTGCACTGGATGGTAATCTCAAGTCGCTCTGGATCATCGGAGAGGATGTTGTGCAAACCGACCCGAATACCCAAAAGGTAATCCGGGCGCTTGAAGCTACGGAACTCGTAATTGTGCAGGAACTATTTATGACGGAGACGGCCAAGTATGCGGATGTAGTTTTGCCAGGAGCTTCCTTTTTAGAGAAAAGCGGAACCTTCACCAATGGAGAAAGGCGCGTACAGGCGGTCCGGCAGGTGGTAGAACCTATTCCCGGAACCAAACCGGACGGGCAGATCATTGTGGATGTCATGAACCGCATGGGTTATTCACAGCCAGATTACACCCCGGATGGCATGCTGGAGGAAGTCTCCCGGATCGTGCCCTTCTTTGCCGGCATCCGATGGGACCGGTTGGGCAAAAATGGATTGCAATGGCCCGTTACACCCGATGGTGTGGATACTAAGATTCTTCACAAGGAGGAATTCAAAAGGGGGTTGGGCTATTTTGAATTTCACCACTGGAAAGAAACCCAGGAAATCACTGATCACGGCAAAGCGTATCCCTACATTCTTACAACAAACCGCGAACTCGAGCATTATAATTGTGGGGCGATGACCCGTCGGACAGATAATGAGAAACTACTACAGAGCGATTATCTGATGATACATCCGGAAGATGCGGCCGCTAACCTTATCAATGATGGGGACTTTGTTTGCCTTGAATCCCCCAGGGGCAAGGTGGACGTGAAAGCCCGCATAACGGATGAGGTGAAGCCGGGGGTATTGAGCACCACCTTCCATTTTCCGGATATCATGATCAACAATATCACAGGCGATGTACATGACTCTGAGGCCATGTGTCCGGAGTACAAGGTAGTAGCGGTTAAGATTCGTAAATCAAAAGGTAAATTCAGGCAGTTAATGCAGGATAAATAGGGGTTCCTGGCTTTTAGGAGTTTTGGATTTTGTCATTGGCTTCCCGTAGGCGGGTAGACATCTTTTCCAATAACCGGTATGCCAGGGAAGAATCCCGGTGGATGGATTTAAAGAAATTGCGTTTATCGATGGTTAGAACTTTGGTATTGCCCACCGCTTTTACCGTACATGAACGAACGTCCTCCTCAAATAACCCCATTTCCCCGAAGAATTCCGATTCTTTCAGTTCAGCGACTTTCACATTTCCTTCCGGAGATTCATGGATCACCTCTACCATGCCTTCCTGAATAACATAAAGGCAGTTCCCTTTGGTGCCCTGTTTAATGATGATCTCTCCGTCGCTATAGAGTTTGCCCAGCTTCTTGTTTCTCATAATTACGGGGGTTAAGTGATGGAATGTTTGATACTACAATACTTCTGATAAGCCCAATGAGGAGTTTAGGGTGGAGGAATCTTCTTAAAATATTCCGGTAGCCGGCACTACCTGTGAACGTGTCCCAGAGGGCAGAACTCATCCTGAATTCGGAATGCGCATCGGCCGCTTCTCTTCTGATCTGGTCCAGAACACCTCTTTTTAGTATGGGTGATTTTTGGATCATCCTGGTAACCCAAAAAATGAATTTCCCGACTTTATTGTCTATGTCCAAATCGTTGCAGACCGGAGCATAATATTTTTTAAAATGTGCCTCGCTAATGCCCTCAAAAACAACCGTGCTGGCCGCTGCCTTTCCTGTAATCAAAGCGGCTCCAATACCATTCTTGTACAGTTTAGAGGAGGCCGAATCACCGATCAGTACCACCCTGTCTGTATATGGTTGTCCACCCTCCTTTATATTGATAAATGGATAGCATTGGCAGACCGTAGTCCGTTCCAGCGGAAAACCAGGCGGGAAGCATGACCTTACTTCCGGGGACTGAATAAAGCTGGAAACGACTTCCTTGTTGATGTCCTCTCCCAAAAGGACCATGGTTACATAATTCCCTTTGGGAACCAGCGCCCCAAAGGTTACCCGGGGTAAGTCGAGCAGAAAGACATGCATGGAATCTCCAAGGCTTTTCTCAATATCAGCCGGTTTCATAAAGAATTCGCTGATGTAGGTGCGGGTAACCTTCGGAGGGGAGTAGGACGGGCAAATGCCTTCAAAAAGTGACAGGGTCTTTTTGTTGAGACCTACCCCGCCGACCACCAGGTCATACATCTTTGCTGGCGAATTTGAGTGCCCTACCAATATACCGTCCGCTGTTTTTTCAAGGGAGGTGACTTTTTCATGCATGACCTGGGCACCTTTCTCCTGACAAAGTTCCAGCAGAAAATTGTCAAAGCCCTGAAGGCTCTTGTCCAGGCATCCTTTTGGGCCGCATCCCCTGAAGACCGATGCGATACGCCGTTCATCACTCGGGGCATGGATTACACCCTTCCCCTGCTCTGTGATCATGGTATAGGTGTTTATTCCGCGTTGTATGATTTCTGACGGGATGATCAACCCATCTGTGGCAAGTTCCTGGACCAGGGATTCCGAAATAATGCCACCACAGTGATTACATCCCCCGGCTCCGATCTTTGTAAGATCTTTTGCTTCATAGATGTCGATATGTAATTCGAGATCAAATCTTTTGGCGTGTTCAAGGGTGTAAATACTAAAAAAACTTCCTGCAGGCCCGCCTCCGATTACGGCAATACGAGACCCATCAACCAATTCTATCCCATTATTGGAGGAAGCAGCCATGTTGATCGTTTTTAGCAAGGACCTGAACCCACATGGTATTCAACAAAAGAAAATGTGCCTTCTGTCGGAGGGAACCAGGCCATTGAACTAAAGTTAGGCAGTCCCCGGTTGACTGTCAATGATACTTGTCATATTTGCAATTTAAGCTCCTGTGCGTTGAAGTTTGAATTGGAGTTTATTTTGTGATTGGTTTTTGCAGGTGTCTATTATAACTTATAGAAAGGGTGGGTGGGGGTGCCCTATTTCCATTAAATTCCCTTTGAATACTTGCTTTCTTCCAAAGCCCTGCAGATTCATATATATCAGGATGGGATTTCTTACATTTACCGGATAAATTGACAAAATTATGAAGGCATATGTATTCCCGGGGCAGGGGGCCCAATTCAGTGGTATGGGCAGGGACCTGTACGAACAATTCCCGGCAGCACAGGAGCGGTTTGAGGACGCGAATAAGATCCTAGGGTTTTCTATCACGGACATCATGTTTGAAGGTTCTGCTGATGAATTAAAAGAAACAAAAGTTACCCAACCGGCCATATTTCTTCATTCGGTGATTCTGAGCAAGGTCTTAGGGGGCAACTTCAAGCCGGATATGGTCGCCGGTCATTCCCTGGGGGAGTTTTCCGCCCTGGTAGCCAATGGAACCCTGTCTTTTGAAGACGGCCTGAAACTGGTTTCCCAACGGGCCCAGGCCATGCAGAAAGCCTGTGAATTACAACCCAGTACCATGGCGGCGGTCCTTGGCCTTGACGATGCCGTGGTAGAAAGGATATGCGAGGAAACCCCCGGTGTGGTGGTCCCAGCAAATTACAACTGCCCCGGC
>JARRLI010000164.1:0-836 GCA_037387145.1 Robiginitalea sp.
TCTTTTTCAACTTGGTAGCTTCCATCAGGCCAGATGACCACCAGGGAATCCAGGGTAGCGGATTTCCCGAAACCGAAATGGATCAGGGGTTCGGAGGATGCCTGGAATCCACGCACGGGAAAGAGTTCACGCATTTGTGTCTTCCCATCATAATAGGCATAGACCTTTGTGCCGATCCCATAAGTGTTTTTTCCGGAGAATTTCAGGTCCAGGGTCAGTGCGTTGTTTTCATCTGCTTTGTTCTCCAGAATGGTAGCAGGGTGGTTCAGGTTGTTGATCACAAGGTCGAGATCTCCGTCCCCGTCAAGATCTCCCCAGGCGGTGGCCCCTGAAAGCAGGGTATCCTTCCGGATCCAGTCATCGGACCTGTCTTCAAATGAAAGGTCAGGCTGCCCTCGGAATACGTAATTATGCACATTTCCCGAAGGCATCATTTCAAGTGCCTTCTGGTCTACCAGCTTGGTATTGCTGATCTTATTGGTAATTTGGTCATTGGAAACGAATTTTACGAAATCCAGGTCATTGGGTCGTTTGGGGATGCCATTTGAAATGAAAAGATCCTGATTTCCATCCTGGTCCAGATCAGCAAAAAGCGCACTCCAACTCCAGTCTGTGGCAGCCACGCCGCTCATCAGGGCAGTTTCCATAAAATGCCCATCGGGCTGGTTGACATAGAGCATGTTCCTGGTAAACTGGTAGTAGTAGCCGTACTCCAGAATACGCATCCGCTGTGTTTGTATGTTGTCATCCCCTTCCGAGGACTTCAGGGGGACTTCTTTTTCCGGCAGCATATCCAGCGAAATAAGGTCTGGCCTGCCGTCGTTGTTGATGTCTGC
>JARRLI010000164.1:844-4816 GCA_037387145.1 Robiginitalea sp.
CATCGCTGCCCATGGAAAAACGACTGGTGTGACCAAAATAGGCCCGCAGGCTTTCCCTGAAGGTGCCATCTCCGTTGTTCAGGTAGAAATAGTCATCTTCGTGGAAGTCGTTACCCACATATAAATCCGGATAGCCGTCAAGGTTGAAATCGGAAACGGCAATCCCCAGGCCATACCCGTTAATTCCACCATAGATACCCGCCTCCTCGCTCACATCTGTGAATTTCTCGCCATCGTTTCGAAGCAACTTGTCTCCCGTATCGTAATTCCGTTCGTAACGGAGGGAGGCTTTACCATACGAGTTCTGTGTGTGTACCGCATGATTCAATAGATATATATCGAGATCACCATCCAGGTCGTAATCCAGGAAGGCGGCATTGGAACTGAATGTATCGAAATCCAGGCCAAACTTCCCTGCCTGCTCTGTAAACGTACCATCCCCATTGTTGACATAGAGCTCATTATGTCCTGAAAATCCATTGATGCCGACAACGGCACAGACGTATATATCCAGGAACCCGTCTCCGTTCACGTCTCCCATTACTGCCCCCGTGTTCCAGGAGCTGTTACCTTCGATTCCTGCCTGCGCTGAAATATCTTCAAACTGCAAATCACCTTTATTCAGGTAGAGCTTGTTCTTGACCTGGTTTCCGGAGAAAAAGAGGTCGGGAAGACCATCCTTGTCAATATCCCCCACGGCAACCCCGCCTCCGTTGTAGAAATAGAGGTAGTCGAGGATATTTAGGGCGTCTGTTTCCTGTATATCATTTGAGAACAACACGCCAGTCGTCTCAGGATCAGGCTGGTCGAATTGCTCCCCACCCCGGCTGCAGCCAGATAAGAGTATCACAATTAGAACAACAGTTGCAGCGAGCTTATTCATTTACTTCGAAGATTCTTGGTTTTCCTTCATTTACTGCGACCACGATGTATGTTTTTCCATTTTTATCCGTCAGGGGGCTCAGGTGTTTTACTTCTCCCCGCACAAAAAATCCACTTTCCTGGTAATCTTTCCATGTGAAGCCCATGTTCCCATCGCCGATCAGGACATTGCCATATCCGGCATCCAGCCTTGAGAACTGCGGCTTGTATTCATAATTGTTGCCCGCCATTACCAGGTCGAGGTGCCCGTCCTGGTTTACATCCAGGCAACTGATCCCACAGATGCAGGAAAGCTGCACCCGTTCCGGCAGCTTCTGGACATTGAATTTCATGCCGCCTTCATTGATTAGGATGACGGATTCTGAAATGGTTGCCTGTTTAACAATGGATCGGGATACTACTTCCTGGGGAAGGAGCTCCTGAATGGTCTTTCTGGCATATACAGCAGCCTTCAGATTTTCCTTTTTCAGGGAAACCAGCTGCCCGGTCAGTTCTTTTTTCATATGGAGAGGATAGTCACCACCATTTTCGTTGAGTGTAACGATTTGTTCCAGGGTACCATTGTTATCAAAATCATTCACCCACATCCGCATGGGTTGTCCCGGCATTGGTTTATAATGGAGGTTGGAGCCCTGATTCCCTATGATTAGATCCTGGTCGCCATCCTTATCCAGGTCGGCTGCGGTAACGGTGTTCCACCATCCGTGCAGGCTGTCCAGTGAGGTATTTAGCTTGGTCAACCTCCGCCCGTTGTTCCGGTATACCTTCGGACTGCCCCAGTCTGTGGTTGCCACCAGGTCCTTCTTTCCGTCACCATCCAGATCCACCCAGGCAGAGGAAGTGATCATGCCTGCGTCTTTAAGATCGTTTGCAAGGCGATCTGTCGCATTTCGGAATTCCCCGTTGCCTACATTTTCAAGGAATAAATGGTCCGGGTTAACCCCATAGATCCCAACTACGGATCGGGACCCTATGAATACATCTATATCTCCATCCCCGTCAAAATCTTCAGGGCTTACCGTGGACATATTCTTAAAGGAAGTTGGAAGTTGCTTTTCAGCCGGGCTAAAGTTGCCAGCCCCATCATTCAGGTAGAGTCTTGGCCTGTATTTTTGCCTGTTATTTACCTGATTTCCGCCTGTGGCTACCATAAGGTCAAGATCCTGGTCTCCATCGGCATCAAAAAAGGCTGCAGCCGTATCTTCAAAAGAGGCATCCTGCTCGAAAACCGGATTCCCTTTTTCGCGGATCCTGCCTTCTCCGTAATGGAGATACAGGACACCGGCCTGGTCTGTACCTCCCCCAAGATAGAAATCCTCATTCCCGTCACCATCCACGTCACCAACCGCCAGGGCGGGTCCTTCCTGGGATAATTTGCTGTAGACAAGGCCTTCATGATCAAAATCATTATATCGGTCCTCCCGGTGGAGGACGGCATTTTTCAAGGGGGCTTCTGTAAGCAAGGGGGCTTGTTTAGTCCTGTTGCTTACATATGTTTCCGATGCATCACCCTGGCGAAAAACGAGTTCCTGGTTAGGCTCCACCTGCTCCATCAGTTGAGTTGTGCGGTCTGGCCAGACGATTCTGACCGAATCTACCATTTGAGCAGTTCCCAGTCCAAGGGTCATGGTATAATCCACGGAGGACTGGAAGCCACGGGAAGGCATCAGGTCCTGTACAATGACCTCATTTCCGAAATATAGCCGGGCCGAGGTGCCGATGGCAAAAGGATTCTTTTCTGAACCCTCGAATTTCAGGCGGAGGTATGAATGCTCCAGTTGTTTTTCTGAATTGTTTCGGTATACAAAGGCCACCATATTGACATTGTTTATTACAAGGTCCAGATCCCCGTCGTTGTCCAGATCTCCGTAAGCTGCTCCATTTGAACGTGTCGGAAGTTCAAATCCCCAATCTTTATTTGCCTTGTCAAAAGTCAGATCTCCTTTATTGCGGTAAGCGTAGTTGGGTTGTGGCTTGATGGGCATCTTCTGTATGATGGAGTCGATCGATTCCTTCTTACCGGTCAGCGCCATTTTCTGTATGATCTCATCGGCAAAAAAATCGACGAAATCCAAATCGGTCAAATCGTGATTGATCCCGTTTGTAACAAAAATATCCCGGAGTCCGTCATTGTCCATATCGAACATGAGACCTGCCCAACTCCAGTCTGTGGCATGCACCCCGCTGTAGTATGCGATCTCGGAGAATGTGCCATTCCCATTGTTTAGTTGGAGGGTATTCTGTATATACTGCTGAAAGAAATCCTTATCTCGCTTAAGGTCGTAAACCTTGTATCCTTCAAATTCCATCACAGACTTTACCCGCTCTTCCGGCTCCGGTAACATATCTGTAATAAAAATATCCTGGTGACCGTCATTGTTGATGTCCCCAATATCAATCCCCATGGCGGAAAGACTTAGGTGCCCCGTCCAGTCCTTGATGGCCTCTGAGAAAGTGCCGTCCTGGTTGTTCATATAGAGGTAATCCCGCTCATAGAAATCATTGGATACATAGATATCCGGATACCCATCCTCATTCAGGTCTGTTACCATGACCCCAAGCCCAAAACCGATAAGGCTTCCGTAAATGCCTGCTGCTTCACTGACGTCCACAAAAGTGCCGCCGTCATTTCTGAGAAGCATATCGCCTACACCCCGGAAAATATGGGGCACGCCTTCCCAATCCTGTGCTCGCACCTCGCGCTGTTCGGCATATCCCAGACTACTCACAGGAATATTGCTATTGTTTAGGATATAGGCGTCCAGGTCTCCGTCCAGGTCGTAATCAAAAAAGGATGCATGGGTGGTAAATCCGGTTTTGGCCAGGTTGTAGTCGCCTGCCTTCTCGCTAAAGGTCAGGTCCCCGTTGTTTATGTACAGGTCATTGTCGTGATTGTTGCCTTCCATATTACCAGCATTGCTCACATAGATATCCAGCAGGCCGTCCGCATTGATATCTGCCATGACCACGCCCGTAGACCAGGGCTTGCTTCCCAGCACACCGGCCTTTTCTGAAATATCCTCAAACCTGAGGTTGCCTTTATTTAGATAAAGTCGATTTTGGACCATATTCCCTGTAAGAAAAATATCG
>JARRLI010000165.1:0-3966 GCA_037387145.1 Robiginitalea sp.
GCCTGCCTTCCATAAAGGACCGTGACTTGCGGCTCCTGGACCGACGTTTATTGTAAACAGCGATTACGAGATATACTAAAAGGAGCCCCCCGAGGATGTAAAAAATTTCATTTTGCATCGCTTATCAAAATTAGGGGATTAAATCCGTATTCTAAAATGCTGGCGGGCCTGCTGTCGCCTGAAAAACAGAAGACCTGCTTCATAGGTTTGCAGTACTACACGGACTTCTCTGAGGCGGGTGATCTTTTGCCAGGAGGTAGAGGCCCTTGTATTTCTCCTTAGGTTACCTACGAAAACCACACTGGTGTCATGCCAATTTTCAGGTCGGCCCAATAGCTGCAATAGGTTTTCGTCTGGCGAATCACTCAGGTACAGATCAAAGGGCGGGATACCCCACTGGATCCCGGGTCGTTCTGCCATAAGCCAGGATTTGAATTGTTGTGAGCCTGGGGAGGCCCCGGCCCGGAGAGGCTCAAAATGATCCACAGCGGCAAGGAGAAGGCGCCGGTTGGGTTGCAGATGGCTTAAATCTTTACGATAAAGGCCTTCGTCCAGGAAACGGTAAACAAATGGAGAGTGAATTCCGTGGCGGTTCTTTGCTTTCCACCAGAAGATCCATTTTTTCAGCATTTGGAAGCGTGTTTCATTGAATTGTTCATGGCAGGAGAATTCTAGCCCTCCGCAATGTCTGAGAGTTCGAACCACCGAAGCGTTTTTTCATCCAGGTCGCGGATAACCTCTGCCAGTTCAATGGACAATTCATTCATAGTTTCGCCTGGAAGTTCGGGGTTGGTAAAGAGCGTCTCCAGTTCATTTTTTCGTTTTTCAAGCTGGCTGATCTCGCTTTCTACCGATTGCAGTTCCTGCTGCTGGGAATACGAGAGCTTGCCTTTACGGGCTGCCGGCGTTCTGGAACTTTCAGGTCTGGCACCTAGGGTATCCTCCTGGTCTTTTATTTCATGCCGGGCTTGCCGGTAGTCCCTGAAGTCAGAATAGTTGCCTGGAAAATCACGTATCTCCCCTGAAGGTTCAAAGATGAATAAGTGGTCTGTGATCTTATCCATAAAATACCGGTCATGTGAAACGATCAGCAGCGTACCCGGGTAATCGAGAAGAAAATTTTCCAGTACATTCAATGTAATGATATCCAGATCATTCGTAGGCTCGTCCAGGATGAGGAAGTTCGGGTTTCGAAGCAGAACGATACATAGAAAAAGCCGCTTTTTTTCCCCTCCACTCAACTTTGAGATATAGTCGTATTGTTGTTTCCTGTCAAACAGAAATCGCTCCAGTAACTGCTTGGCACTTAGCTGCCGTCCTTTTTTAAGAGGGATATAGTCACCGAATTCCCTGACGGCATCCAGCACCCTTTTTCCGGGTTCAACGGTGATACCCCGTTGCGAATAGTAGCCGATTTTCAGGGTTTCGCCCCGAACCACTTTGCCTGTATCCGGCAGTAGGTTTCCACACCCAATCTCCAGGAAGGTGGATTTACCACTGCCATTTTTGCCCACCAGTCCTATGCGCTCTCCCCGTTTGAAATTATAACTGAAGTTTTCGAACAGCACCTTCTCACCAAAGCCCTTCGAGATGTTATGCAGTTCAAGGACCTTTGTGCCCAGGCGTTCCATGGCTATTTCCAGCTCCATCTGATGTTCCTTGCGCCGCTGCAGTGCTTTTGTCTTCAAAGCGTGGAAGTCTTCGATCCGCGCTTTTGATTTGGAGGTGCGGGCCCGGGGTTGGCGCCGCATCCATTCCAGTTCTTTCTTATAGAGGGATTGGGTCTTCTGGGCATTTATATCCTGAAGTATTTCACGTGTTTCTTTCTCCCTGAGGTAATACGAATAGTTACCCTTGTATGTTGCAAGCACACCCTGGTCCAATTCCACTATATGATTACAAACACGGTCCAGAAAATACCGGTCGTGGGTAACCATGAACAGGGTACCCGCCTGCTTTCTGAAGTACTCCTCCAGCCATTCGATCATATCGAGATCGAGGTGGTTGGTAGGTTCATCCAGAATGAGCAGGTCTGGATTGTCAATGAGTACATGTGCTAATGCCAGTCTCCTTCGCTGCCCCCCTGATAATTCTCCCACCCGGGCTCCGGGCTCATTCAGATCGAGCCTGGAGAGGATTTGCCGGAAACGTGCTTCCAGGTCCCAGGCGTTCGCCCGTTCCATAGCCTCAAATGCCCTCTGATAGGCCTTTTCCTCTTCGGGATGCAGTAGCGCCTCCTCATACCGGGCAATTACCTTTATAACCTCATTATCGGTATCAAACAGGGTCTCCGCTACCGAGAGTTCATTGTTCAGGGAGGGATCCTGCTCCAGATATCCAACTTTCAGTCCCTTGCGATAGGTTACCTGTCCGGTATCTGGAAGGTGTTTTCCGGCCAGTATATCCAGCAGCGTACTTTTGCCAGTGCCGTTTCGGGCGATCAATGCGATCTTCTGCCCCTGGTTGATCCCAAAAGTAAGACCAGAGAACAAAGTTCGTTCACCATAAGATCTGGACAGGTTTTCAGCACTTAGCAGGTTCACGGCAGGGGTCTGAAGTAAGAGATCAGGTATAGATAGCGTAGTAACAGGGCTGCCCAAACAGGAATCAGCACATAGGAAAATACCTGGACTGTGAACAACCAGAGGAGGACTGCTATACCCAATAATACAATAAGGCTGCGAAAATAGCCCTGAAGCTGTTTTGCGGTCAGGACAGGGAACAACATTAAGAAACCGACTACCAGATTCATGGGGAAAGCCCAAAACAGGTTGGCATTCCACACGGTGGAATTGTGGTCGGTAAGGAACCAAAGAAAGGCAATGATAAGTCCGCTGGTCCCGGTTAGGAAGAACAGCAGAAAGTCCAGGACCCGGCTTCGGGTACCGTTCCGGAAATCAATCCATGTTATGGCTATGGTCATTGCCAGTAACATAAGCATCCAGAAAAGGGGTGTGGCCGTAAAGTAATTCGAGGTCTTGGGGGAGGGCAGATCCAGTACGTCCCGCTCCCGATTCACAAGAACTGCCTTGCCCAAATCGGAATGTTGTAACTGGGAATACACATATTCAGGCAAAAAGGAATATTCTGCTCCCTTTGCCTCCCGGTCGATCACGCTCCCCAGCGCCAGGTCGATCCCAAAACTGGACCAGCTGTTCCACCGGAGATTCTTCTGTATCAGATCGCGGAAGGTGAGTGGTTCGGAAAGATGGTCATATGAACTGGTAAGTCCATCCCCCAGCACCCTATGGAGCACTTCCGGTATTTTGGTAGCGCAGTTTTCAAAAAGGAAGTCGTATGCATAGAGCCGATTTTCCGGCAGGTTGTTGTTTTCCAAAAACACGAATAAAGAGTTGGTTTCCTCCACAGACAGGTCGAGAAACTGTTCCTTTACCCACCTCCGTTCCAGTTGATAGGTATAGAGGAAATTCTCAAACTTTTGTTTACTGAGTGCATACGGCAGTTTTCCTCTGGCAAATTTCAGGTAAAAGTTAGGTGTGTGGAAGTCGAATGTGCCATAGTTGTAGACCCAGTCAATGCCAACAATTGGATCCTGCAGTCGGAATGCACTATGCCCGAAGGTGGCATAAAGATCTGTACCTGGTCCACAGGTCAGTACGCTAAATCGTGCCCGTGAACTCAATTCAGGTTGCTGGGCGTTGACCGAAAGGCCCGAAAGAAAAAGGGTCAGCCATAAAATGAAGGGGATTAATCTCATCCGGGTCACGCGCCTCCTGTTGGGTTTGTTACGAGCAAAGGTCTAAATAATTTAAACATGTACAACCAGGATTTTTTGCAGGTCCGTGGGCCCTTGCATGCCTCCAAAGGCAGATTGCCGGAATTGTTTATTTTTACGAAAACCGATCCAAGCCATGAAATACCTCCCGAATATTATAACCCTGTTGAATCTGCTATTCGGATCTGTGGCCGCTGTATTTGCAGTTTTGAATCGTGTGGAATGGGCCG
>JARRLI010000165.1:3985-4592 GCA_037387145.1 Robiginitalea sp.
GACGGACTCGTGGCACGGAAACTCGGGGTGCAGTCTGAACTTGGAATCCAGTTGGATTCCCTTGCGGATATGATTACCAGCGGACTGGTGCCCGGGTTGGTCATGTGTCAGCTCCTGGCCATGTCGGTCAATGCCGGCTGGAATGCCGATAGTTTCTTCATTGAAGCCCTGGACCGGGAGACCTGGTGGGGGGCATGGTTTCCTTTCACCGGGCTTTTGATCACCCTTTCCTCGGGCGTACGACTGGCTCGTTTTAATATTGATGAAAACCAGGTGAGCTCCTTTACGGGCCTGCCTACCCCTGCAAATGCGCTGATGATCCTCTCGCTTCCGCTGATTCTTTTTTACAATGGGAGTGAATTCACCAACAGCCTTATCCTGAACCCCTGGGTACTGCTGGGGATTACCCTGCTGAGTTCCTATTTATTGAATTCCTCGATTGAGCTTTTTGCCCTGAAATTTGATAATTACAGCTTTAGGGACAACGGGCAGAAGTATATTTTCCTTGCACTCAGCCTGGTATTGTTGATTACACTGCAATTCCTGGCGATCCCATTGATCATCCAGTATTATGTGCTCACATCATTTTTCAGGAAAAGGAAGGAAG
>JARRLI010000166.1:0-5568 GCA_037387145.1 Robiginitalea sp.
GTTAAAAAACTCCGGTTTGAGGTGCTTTTGTCCCCGCTTATTATTGCCTTTATCCTCTTGTTTTCAGGATTTTTCGCTTGAAAGTTAATGTGGTATTTGGATCGTTAATAAAATGTTGAATAGTTATTTGTAACTGCCATAAAATCATGAAAACAAAATGCAAACTTTACAGTGGAGTTTTATTCACCCCCTCTTTATTAGTGGTCCCCACTTTTGTTTCAGTGGTAAACTGGAGGTAGGATTTGCTCTCTTTTTTTCGCCTTGGCGCATACGTAACTAACAGAATGTCAATATATAATAGCTTAAGTAATGCAGATTTCCCACATTATTAAACGAGATTACAGCACTAGCCCTTTTGTGCTGGAAAAGATTACCAATGCCATTGAGAAGGCGATGCAGGCTGTGAATCAGGGTACCCAAAAAGATGCTGAGATCATCTCAATGCAGGTTTACGAGACCCTGCTGAACCGCAAGGAGGTGGATACAGAATACACCCCCACGGTAGAACAGGTGCAGGATATTGTAGAAGATAAGCTAATGGGCAGCACATTCCACAATGCGGCCAAGGCTTTTATATTATACCGGAATGAACAGGCGCGTAAACGGAAATCCAACGTTTTTGAGAAACGCATCAATCTGAAGCCTTATGAATACCCTCATCTCTACGAGTATGTAGATGCGATTCGTCATTCATACTGGATTCATACGGAATTCAATTTCACAAGTGACATTCAGGATTTCAAGACCCGTCTCACGGAAGTAGAGCGCAGTGTCATCAAAAATACGATGCTGGCCATCTCCCAGATAGAGGTGGCTGTAAAAACCTTCTGGGGTGATGTCTACCACCGGATGCCGAAACCTGAAATCGGAGCTGTAGGGGCCACGTTTGCTGAAAGCGAAGTGCGCCACCACGATGCATATTCACACCTTTTGGAAATACTCGGGCTAAATCATGAATTCAATAACCTGAAGAAGAAGCCCGTGATCATGAAGCGGGTGCATTACCTGGAGACCGCACTGAAGAATGCCAAAAGCGATGATAACAAGGATTATGCTGAATCAATTCTGCTGTTCTCCCTATTCATTGAGCACGTCTCCCTCTTTTCACAGTTCCTAATCATCATGGCCTTTAACAAGCACCGGAACATGCTCAAAGGAATTTCCAATGCGGTTGAGGCTACCTCCAAAGAAGAGCAGATCCACGGAGACTTTGGAATTGATGTCATCAAGATCCTGCAGGAGGAAAACCCTGAATGGTTCACAGAAGAGTACAAAGCCATGATACAGGAAGTCTGCCGTGGCGCCTATGAGGCGGAAAGCGAGGTAATAGACTGGATCTTTGAGTCAGGAGAACTTGATTTCCTGCCAAAAGCGGTGATCGAGGAGTTTATCAAGAACCGCTTTAACCAGTCCCTGGAGAGTATCGGTATCCAAAAGATATTTGACATTGACGAATCGCTGCTGCAGGAGACAGAGTGGTTTGACGATGAAATCATAGGTACAAAACACGGAGATTTCTTCGTGAAACGTTCCATCAACTACAGCAAACGAACCCAAAGTATAACCAGCGAAGACCTTTTTTAAACCATGCGCGAGAAAACTGCAACCAATTCACAAAAAGAAGTAAATGAAACAAAAAACGCAGAGGTCAATGACCTGATCCAGGCGAGAAAAGAAACCCTAAAGGAAGTAAAAGCACAGGATGAGCCTGCTTTTGATTGGCTCACTGACCATAGCCGGCAGTTCCTTGCGGCCGGATATCTGGCTGAGGGTGTTTCAGCCGAAGAACGGATCCGTGAAATCGCGGACCGCGCTGAGGAAATCCTGCAAATCCCCGGATACGCAGATAAATTCTACCGCTATATGGGCGAAGGATTCTTCTCCCTGGCTTCACCAGTGTGGTCGAACTTTGGTAAGCGCAGGGGGTTGCCGATCAGTTGTTTCGGTTCCCATATCGATGACGACATGGGGAATATCCTTTATACCCAGTCGGAAGTAGGCATGATGTCCAAATTGGGAGGAGGAACTTCCGGATATTTTGGCAAGATACGCCACCGGGGGGCACCTGTAAAGAACAACGGGTATGCCTCAGGGGCGGTCCACATCATGCAGCTTTTTGACAAGATGGTAGACGTGGTGAGCCAGGGCTCTGTGAGGCGGGGGCGTTTTTCGCCTTACCTGCCAATCGACCATCAGGATATTGAGGAATTCCTGGAGATCGGTACGGAGGGGAACAGTATTCAGCAGCTGACCCATGGGGTTACCGTGTCTGACCAGTGGATGCAGGAAATGATAGAAGGGGATACAGATAAGCGTTCCATCTGGGCAAAAGTATTGCAGCGAAGGGGTGAGATGGGATACCCTTATATTTTCTTCAGGGACCACGCCAATAATGGTGCCCCGGAGGTCTACAGAGAGCAGAACCATGAGATCTACGCCAGTAACCTGTGTACAGAGATCATGCTTCCTTCCAACGACAACTGGTCTTTTGTATGTGTGCTTTCCTCCATCAACGTGCTTCACTACGACAAATGGAAAAACACTGATGCTGTAGAAACCATGGTGCATTTCCTGGATGCCGTTATCTCAGAGTTTATCGAGAAGCTGGAGAGCTACAAGGATTCTGAGGATCTGGACGATCGCCAGACCTTCCTGTTTATGGAGCGTGCCTACAATTTTGCAAAGGAGAACCGTGCTCTGGGCCTTGGGGTCCTGGGATGGCATTCCCTGCTGCAGTCCAGAAGGTATCCCTTTGACAGCCAGGAGGCCTACGATCTGAACAGCGAAATCTTCAAGAGTATAAAAGAGCGTTCTTACAAGGCTTCGGAATCACTTGCAGAACGTTTTGGAGAACCCGAGGTGCTCAAGGGATACGGACGTCGCAATGCAACCCTGAATGCTATTGCACCTACAACCTCCTCGGCCTTTATCCTCGGCCAGGTATCCCAGGGGATCGAGCCTATTTGGTCCAACATTTATGTAAAGGATATTGCAAAGATCAAGACGACCATCAAGAATCCTTTCCTCGCGGACCTTTTGGAGGAAAAAGGCATGAATACTCCGGAGGTGTGGAGAAGTATCCGCGACCAGGACGGATCAGTACAACACCTGGAATTTTTGACAGATCACGAAAAGGATGTTTTCCGGACCTATGCAGAAATTGATCAACTGGCCATTATCTATCAGGCTGCAAACAGGCAGAACCACATTGACCAGGGTCAGTCCGTAAATATACTGGTGCATCCGGATATGCCTGTGAAGGAGATCAATAAGATCCACGTGACGGCCTGGAAACTGGGGCTGAAATCCCTTTACTACCAGCACAGTATGAATGCAGCACAGAAATTCCGCCAGAAGAAGGAATGTGAAAGTTGTGAGGCCTAGTATGGCCCAGACGGCAGGATAAGGAACCGGGCTCTTCAGGGCCCGGTTTTTTATTATGAATCGGGGCTCAATTACTACCTTTATATAGCGAATTACGCCATTCCTGTTTACCCTTTCTCGAATGAAAACACATGAGATCCGGTGGTTTTCACGACGTCCAATGCTGCAGTTAAAGGCGTGGCAGGATGAGTTGAAACCAAATCAGTACACCCGGGAGGAACGCACAGATGTGTATCTATACCTGCCGGGCAGGATGGATGTGGGTATTAAACGACGGGAGGGTCGTCTGGAGGTTAAGTACCGGATTGGTCCCCCCTGGCCGAAGCGAATTGCCCCGGGCCTGGACGGATTCCAGGAGACGTGGGTTAAATATGGATTTGAACTGGAATCAGCAATTCCGGAGCTATCAGGTTCCCCTGCAGATGTATCCACCTGGTACGAAATCAGCAAGTTCAGGAAGGCGTTGGTTGTTCATCGATCTAAAATAGGACTTGAATTCCGTCCCCTGCAGTATATGAAGGATACGGATGTACAACTGGAATATACCCGGCTTCAGGTGCTGGGCCAAACCTGGTTGTGGAGTTGCGACTCCCAAAACCTTTCCTTACCGGGATTTTAGGTAAGGATACCCTTTCGCCTCGGGATTCGATGGGCTATGCGGAATTTCTCCAACATCGCCTTCGTTGAGCGCACACCCTAAAAAAGTTTAATCCTCCAACCTGAAACGCGCCAGAGGAGCCATCCGGGCTTTATTCAAACTCAAGATATCTTCTGAAATTGTGTAATTGTCCACTTTGTCCAGGACAGCGTTTAACTTATCAGCTATCTCCATATCCGGGCAAGCCATAAGTGTAATGGCCATTTTTCCAATTTCTATTCGATCCCCTTCTTTGAGCTCGTAGCTTCCATTCAGTATATTACAACTGTTATTCCCGGAAATTCTCCCACTTTCCATATTGAAGATCAGGAAAGCTTCTTTTTTGCCATCGCCAAAGATGACTTCCCTTCCCATCAATTCCATGAGCACCCATTTTTTATCTTCCAGTCTGTAATCTGCCCTGTTCTTGGTTAGCTGGTAGTTGGCTGCAAGCTCTCCCGTGACCCGGATTCCTTCCCGGTCCAGGTGGAACAGGATATTTTCTCCCACCATATACATCTGAGGCTCCCCTTCTGTGGGGTTGATAGTGATTTTGGAACCGGTTTCATCCCACTGAAATGTGCCGGAATCCGGCCTTACAGGATCCTCCTTGCCCAGATATGTCAATGTTCGGCTGAATTCACCGGTATCCATAAGGGTTAGGCTGGTTTTTATTCCTGTGCAGTCCGCACAGGGGATCACCCCCTGGTAAGTGCCGTTCCAGTCCAGTGAATTGCGGCTGGTATGGGCCTGATCTGCATAGGCCGGTGTCGCCTCAGGACTTTCCTTCTCGGCATCGGGGTTTTGGTCCTCTTCGGAGGATTTTTTCGGCTTGCATCCTGCGGCCACCATTAAAAAAAGGATGCAAATCAGAATCGAGGTGGAGTTCATATTTTTCATCAATCGGTCTTTTGAAATTCAAGTAATTCCGTATTTCCTTCCAGCAGTCTGAGCACCCCATGGTCGATCTGGAAGGAATCACAACGGGAAAGGAGGCTTAGGAAGGCGTTCGGCAAACTCATGTCAACACAACTCATCTTGGTGCCCATAGCAGGCCCCAGGAGGAGTTCTCTATCCCCAATTGATTTGATAGTGCCCCGGAAGGTATTGCACCCATCCGTGCCCATGTAGCGGCCATCCCGCAAATGAAATTCAATATAAGGCCTTTTCAGATCCGTCAATTCCTCATCCTGTGGTTGCCGACCATCCAGTTTACTGAGGACCCAAATGTCATTAATGCGAAGTTTGGGATCCCCTACCTTTTCTTCCACCGAAACCAGGGTATATTTAATTGAACTGGCATCGGCAGGTACCTCGGCCGGATCCAGGGCTTCTTCCTTTACACGGATGCGGTATAGATACCCCGGTTCATAGTCAAACCCAATGATGTTCGAATAGAAGAATTGCCATTGATCGGATCCTTCTTTTCGCACCTGTAGACATTCCATTGGAGCTACTCCCGTACAGGGTACCCGGTAACTGTTAACCCAGTAGGTTACGGATTCCATTTCTTTGTTTTTGTTCGTGTTGCAGGAAAAGACGATCAG
>JARRLI010000167.1:0-5396 GCA_037387145.1 Robiginitalea sp.
GGTACCTGAACCTGATCATGGTCCCGGACATCGAAGAATTACCTGAAGTTACCGTAACAGGTAGCAACCGGAAAAGCCAGCAGGACCTGGCCATTGAATATGCAACAAACCCGAGGATTATAAGGACCGCTTACGGTTTCCTGAACGCCGAAACGGTTCCCGGAAGGGTCGTTATGGTATCGGATAATGATATACGTGCGGTGCAGGTAGATATTTTCGGAGTTATCCGAAACAGGTTTCCTGGAGTAAGCGTGGTTGGTGATTGCCAACAGGGAGGCAATGTGATCATTAGGGGGGCGGGTTCTGTGAGCAACCCGCGCACGGCTGTCTTTGATGTGGATGGTCTTATCCTAACAAATGCACCTTGCTGGCTTGACCCGCTTCAGATAAAGCGGATGGCCATTATTCCCACCATCGCTTTTTCTGCCCGATACGGAGCCCTGGGCAATGGTGGAGTCGTGATCATAAACACTATTTCAGGAAATCCCCAGGATCCAAAAATCGTGGACCAGGCACGGCTGCGGGACAATTATTTAAGGAACCCTGCATTTGGTGCCCAGGAAGTTGCGCTGAAGTGCCTCCCCGTATTTCTACCTGGATACTTACCAGCATTTCTACGATCGGTTGAATGCCGAGGAGTTTGCTGATGAGATCATAAGTCAAAACAGGTTCAGATTTGACACAAATGCCGTAGTGCTTAAGGCCCTTGCCTACATTTACCAGGAACAGGGACGGCACGCCAAGGCCCTAGAGGAACTCAGGGACGTCTTTATACTACGCCCACAATACAGCCAGTCTTATCAAGATCTGGCAATTGCCTATGAGGATGCGCGGTCCTATGACAAAGCCGCCGGGATGTATGCCAGGTATAACTACTTGGTGGATGAAAACTTCCTTATGGAATCGGATTACTTTTCCAAGATCATTCAGCACGAAAGCGATAACTTTCTCAAACTACATGCTGGCAAAGCTGGAATCGGTCTAAAAAAGGTACTAACGGATCCATATGTGGATAACACTACCCGTGTAGTGGTGGAATGGAATGACACGGAAGCAGAATTTGAACTGCAGTTTGTCAATCCCGAAAATCAGTATCATAATTGGAAGCATACCTATGTTGATACTGATAAGCGTCTGGTGGATGAAAAGATCAAGGGGTATTCCATGGAGGAACATATCATTGATAATAATCTTCCGGGGCTTTGGCAGGTTAATGTAAGGTATATGGGCAATAAAAGCCTCACACCCACCTACCTTAAGATTACGACCTATTACAACTATGGTCAGAGGTCCCAGCAAAAAGAAGTACATACATTTAAACTTACACTTAAGAACAACTGGCAGAAACTACTCTCTATCAATAATCCAGGAATCAGTAAGGTTCGATAAATATTGATGATTAGGCCCCTCTGTTTAATTCTTTGTATACTGACAGTCGGGGTCCATGCCCAGCGCAAATTTTCGGGTACAGTCGTGGATGAGGGTACGGGTTTGCCTATACCTTTTGTCAATATTGGGGTCGTTGGAGGTACCACAGGCACCGTAAGTGATGCAAACGGGTTATTTCAACTGGAATTCGCTCCCGGCAGTATCAGTACCCTGGATATCCTGCGAATCTCCTCTCTCGGTTACCGGCCCTATGAAGTTCGGATTTCAAAGCTCGAGCAGCAGCAATCCGGGGAGATCGTAATCCGCCTTAAGGCAGAACCTATTGCACTGAATGAGGTAGTCCTGTCCAATTCAACCCTCTATCAGGTGGAGGAAGAAATAGGATACCCTGACCTGGCGGGCCGAGGGATCGGCTACTGGAAAGACAGTGTGGCTCTGGGAGGGGAACTGGCTTCACTGATTCGTGTGGATAAGGGCCAACGCAAGTTAAACACCTTGTTTTTTGAGGTGCTCTACAATCCTTCTGACAGTGTAAAACTCCGGATAAATTTTTATAAACCCTTATCGGGGATCGGATACCCCAACCAGAACCTGAACCAAAGCGGAAAGAACATTTTGTATACCCTCAGGGGATCTGATAATCTCTCGGTGATTGACCTGGAACCCTATGATCTATGGGTGGACGAAGATTTTATAATAAGCCTGGAGTTGCTCGCCGTCTATGGTACTCAAAACGTAAGCCTGAGCCTGCCTGCAGGGAACATGGAACGGGCCGCCTCCTTCCGCAGGTACGCAAGCCAGGCCTCCTGGGAGCGCATTGAAGGATCGGCAATGGGATATTACATTCAAAGCACCTTGTTTACGGACAATGCCAAACGACTCCCCAAAGCGAGGGTGGTTCGAAATCGGGAGAAAAACCAGCGCGAGATATCCGGATTTGTTTTCTATGCGGGACGTCCGTTGCCAGATGCCAGACTTCGCAACTATACCCTGAACAAAACAGTGCTTACCGACCGTATGGGCCGTTATAAAACCAGGGTATCCAAAGGAGACCTCCTGGGGATTTCATATCCGGGTTTGAAGACGCTTATTGTGGAAATCGAAGATCCAAAAAATTTCAACTTCCAGATGCAACCGGAATGACACCCCTGATCTTATACCTGTAACACCCCCATGTTAAATGGTTCTTGGATGGGAGCCTGGTTGGCAGCCTCGATCCCCATGGAGATCCAGTGCCTCGTTTCCAAAGGGTCGATTATGGCATCTGTCCAAAGACGCGCCGCGGCATAATAGGGAGATATCTGTGTGTCATACCTCTGTTTGATCTTTTCATATAATTCTTTCTCCTTCTCTGCATCAATGGATTCCCCGGCTTTTTCCAGCCTGGATTTTTCAAATTGAAGCAAGACCTTGGCAGCGGAATTCCCGCTCATTACCGAGAGTTCAGCACTTGGCCAGGCAACCATCAGTCGGGGATCGTAGGCCCGCCCACACATGGCGTAATTACCTGCACCGTAACTGTTGCCGATCACCACAGTGAATTTGGGTACTACCGAGTTACTGACGGCATTGACCATTTTGGCACCGTCTTTTATGATCCCGCCGTGCTCGCTTTTGCTTCCGACCATAAAACCCGTGACGTCCTGCAGGAAGACCAGTGGGATCTTCTTCTGGTTGCAATTGGCAATGAACCTGGTGGCTTTATCTGCAGAATCCGAATAAATCACCCCGCCGAACCGCATTTCTCCTTTTTTGGTCTTTACCACCTTTCGCTGGTTTGCCACAATTCCTACTGCCCAACCGTCAATGCGGGCGTATCCGGTCAGCAATGTCTTCCCGAAGCCCTCCTTGTATTGTTCAAAGGAAGAACCGTCTACCAGCCGTTCAATTACTTCCAGCATATTGTAGGGGTCGGAACGGGAGATAGGCAGGATTCCAAAGATTTCCCCAGGGTCCTTTACAGGCAATTCAGCTTTACTGCGGCTAAAACCTGCCTTGGGAAAGGCCCCCATTTTATCCAGGATGTTCCTGATCTTGTCCAGTGCATCCTTATCATCCTTTGCCTTGTAATCCGTCACCCCGCTGATCTCGCAATGGGTTGTGGCCCCCCCGAGGGTTTCATTGTCCACACTCTCGCCTATAGCAGCTTTGACCAGGTAACTCCCTGCCAGGAAGATGCTCCCAGTTTTCTCTACGATCAGGGCCTCGTCACTCATAATGGGAAGGTATGCCCCTCCAGCCACGCAGCTGCCCATTACAGCCGCGATCTGCGGTATCCCACGGCTGCTCATGATGGCATTGTTCCTGAAAATGCGCCCGAAGTGTTCCTTGTCCGGAAAGATCTCGTCCTGCATTGGTAGAAATACGCCTGCGCTGTCTACCAGGTAAATGATTGGCAGTTTGTTTTCCATGGCAATTTCCTGTGCCCTCAAATTCTTTTTTCCCGTAATCGGGAACCAGGCTCCTGCTTTTACGGTAGCGTCGTTGGCTACCACTACGCATAACCTATTCCGAATATGCCCAATCTTTACAACCACACCCCCGGAAGGACATCCTCCGTAGTCGGAGTACATCCCATATCCTGCGAACGCCCCAACTTCCAGCGCATTTTCCGGGTTGTCCAGCAGATAATCGATCCGCTCACGTGCAGTCATTTTCCCTTCTTTGTGAAGTTTTGCAATCCGTTTTTCTCCCCCTCCTTTCTTAATCTTTGCGTAACGCTTGCGGAGGTCGGCGAGTTCCAGTTTGTGGTGGTCTTCATTCTTATTGAAGGTGATATCCATATATTCCAGGATTATAATAGGTTCAAGACGGTCTAAAGATACGCAGGAATTATGATTACATTTACCCGAATCAATCGTTAGGAATGAGCCAAAAAATTGCCTGGGGGATTGTGGGGCTTGGAAATATCGCAGCCAAATTTGCCGCAGACCTTCGCTTGTGTCCGGACGCGCGTTTGGCGGCAGTAGCCTCCCGTGACTACAGGAAAGCAGCTTCCTTTGCCCGGGAATACGGGGCTGAGAAAGCCTATGGTTCCTATGCAGACCTTTTTGAAGATTCGGCCGTAGAGGTGGTCTANNTAGAGGTGGTCTATATAGCCACCCCCCATAGTTTTCACCTTTCGCATACCCTCTCAGCCCTGGAGGCGGGCAAACATGTACTTTGTGAAAAACCCCTGGGGATCAGCGCCACTGAAGTAACGCAAATGCTCGAGGCCGCCGCAGCCAACGGCCGATTTCTCATGGAAGCCTTATGGAGCAGGTTCAATCCCAGTATACGCGAAGCGTACAAAACACTCCGGAAAGGAGAATTGGGGAATATCTCGTACCTGCATGCCGATTTTGCCTTCCCTGCCCTTGACAGGGACCCGGAAGGGCGCCTGTTAAATCCTGAGCTGGCAGGTGGGTCGCTGCTGGATATTGGTATTTACCCGGTTTTCCTGGCGTATTTCCTTCTGGGTATACCCGAAGAAATTAGCGTGTCTGCCCGCTTTCATACAACCGGAGCTGAGAAGCAGATCAGCCTTATCTTCGATTATCCCGAGGCCATGGCACTATTGTACAGCGGATTTACTTCCCGCAGCGAAATGAAAGCCGAAATTTCCTGTACTAAGGGCAGTATTTACCTGCGTCCGCCCTGGCATGAGGCCCAGGCATTTGAGGTGCACCGGGAAGGAGGTACACAGGTGGTCGAACATCCCCTTAAGGGGCACGGTTACACCTATGAAATTGAAGAGGTGCACCGCTGCCTCCAGGCAGGTAAAACAGAGAGTGCACTGTGGTCCTGGCAGGACAGCCTCGCCCTTCACCGGCTCCTCGACAAAATTCGCGCCCGGGCAGGGATTACATTTCAGGATGACCCCTGAAAAAGGATCGGAACGGGAATTGCCCAAAAATTTCCGATATTTGACTTTACACCAAACTAACGCTTACTATGGGAATGAATAAGAATACCGTACTAGCCTGGGCAACCATCATCATGATTATTGTGGGCCTGGGTTTGATAGC
>JARRLI010000168.1:0-5852 GCA_037387145.1 Robiginitalea sp.
CCCTACTGCCAAAGCGGTCTCGGTGGTCGGGGATTTTATTTACTGGCTGGAAGGCGAGCATTCTCTCAATGTCCGCTGGGATGAGAGTGGGATCTGGGAGGGGTTTATCCCCGGCCTGGAGCAGGGAACGCTCTACAAATACAAAATTCACTCCCATGTGGGAGATGTAAAGACAGAGAAGGCAGATCCGTTTGCCCGTTATTGCGAACGGCCTCCAAAAACAGCTTCTGTGGTATGGGACAACTCCCATTCCTGGAAGGATGATTCCTGGATGAAGAACCGCATCAAAACGAACAGCCTGGAGAAACCCTTTTCAGTGTATGAAGTGCATCTGGGTTCCTGGAGGCGGAAAAGTGATAACAATTTCCTGTCCTATAAAGATCTTGCAACAGAGTTGGTAGACTACGTGAAGACAATGAATTTCACCCATGTGGAATTCATGCCGGTAATGGAGTACCCCTATGATCCCTCCTGGGGATATCAGCTGACCGGCTATTTTGCCCCGACCTCGCGTTTCGGCTCACCTGAGGAGTTCAAAACCCTGATCGATGCGCTGCACCAGAACGATATTGGGGTTATTTTGGACTGGGTACCCTCACATTTCCCGGAAGATGCCCATGGCCTTGGGTTCTTTGACGGTTCCAACCTGTATGAGCATCCGGACCGCCGCAGGGGCTATCACCCGGATTGGAAAAGCCTGATTTTCAACTATGGACGAAACGAGGTCAGGGCATTCCTGATCAGCAATGCACTTTTTTGGCTGGATGAATACCATGTGGATGGCCTCAGGGTGGATGCAGTGGCTTCGATGCTCTACCTGGATTATTCCCGTGAGGAAGGGGAATGGGAACCAAATATATATGGAGGAAATGAGAACCTCGAATCTATATCGTTCCTCAAAGAACTGAATGCGGAGGTCTATCAGAACCATCCCGGGGTCCAGACCATTGCGGAGGAATCCACTTCATTTTCCATGGTTTCCCGTCCTGTTAGTATGGGAGGGCTTGGCTTTGGGATGAAATGGATGATGGGCTGGATGCACGATACGCTTGAATATTTCAAGAAAGAACCCGTTTACCGGAAACATCATCAGAACGACCTGACCTTCAGCATGACCTACGCGTTTACGGAAAATTTCATGCTGCCCTTTTCACATGATGAGGTTGTCTATGGTAAGCAATCCCTGTTATATCGCATGCCGGGAGACGAGTGGCAGCGCTTTGCAAACCTGAGGCTCCTCTTCGGATATATGTTTACCCATCCTGGTACGAATCTGATATTTATGGGAGGAGAGTTCGGACAGTCCTCGGAGTGGAATTTTGAGCAAAGCCTTGACTGGCATCTGTTGCAGTACGATTTTCACAAAGGGGTACAGGAACTCATCAAGGACCTGAATACCCTGTACAGGTCCTATCCGGCTTTGTACGAGAAACAATTCAGTTCCGAAGGATTCCAGTGGATCGATTACGGAGATGCAGAGAATTCCGTCCTGGCCTTTATTCGCAAGGGCAAGCATTCCAGAGATGATCTGGTTATCGCCTGCAACTTTACTCCAGTTCCCCGGAAGCAATACCGGATTGGGGTACCGAAATCCCGATTGCTGAAGGAGTTGCTCAATAGCGATGCAGCTGTATATGGGGGAAGTGGAACAGGTGGCGGTGACGCCCGGGTTTCCAAAACCCCCTGGCATGGTTTTGAACATTCCATAGAGGTTACCCTGCCACCCCTGGGAGTGGTTATTTGGAGATAATCAGGCTTCGCAATCGTTGTAGTTCATAATTGTTCCTGCACAGATTTCACCTTTTCCTGATTTTATGTTTCTTTTGTTTGGTTTTTAACCCACCGACCATGATCACTAATACAGAACTGGAATACAAAGGCAATCTATACCCCACCGAGGTGGTTGATTACCGAAAGGATTCCAATAAGTTTTACTTCACCAGCAAGAATGGGGTTGTGCTTGAAACCCGGACCACAGTCGGGGTTTTGATGAGATCCGTGAAACGGAAACGGATATGGCTTATCTGATCCATACCTCCAAGCTCTGTGTAGCAATTGACAAGAACAGCCTTCGGATACGGATTGAAGACCTTCAGGGCAATGTAATCAATGAAGATGAGCTCGGTTTTCATTGGGAGGAGAATTACAAATTTGGGGGGAATACGGTGAAAATGAGCAAGGTGGCCCAGGCTGGGGAATCCTTTTACGGTATGGGAGATAAGGCGACCCACACAAACCTGAAGGGTGGCGTATGGTGAACTGGGTGACGGATCAATACGCCTATGGAAAGGACCAGGACCCGCTGTATAAGGCAATTCCCTTCTTTGTTGGCCTCCACAGTGATAGTGCCTATGGCGTCTTCTTTGACAATACCTTCAGCACACATTTCGATTTTTCTCATGAAAGGCGGAACATTACCAGTTTCTGGGCTGATGGAGGCGAGATGAATTATTATTTCTTCTACGGCCCCGATATGCAAAGGGTGGTGCGGGCTTATACGGATCTCACCGGTACTCCGGAACTGCCTCCTCTCTGGGCGCTGGGGTTCCATCAGAGTAAATGGAGTTATTACCCGGAGAAGCGGGTGAAGGAGCTGGCCGCTACCTTCCGTAAATTAAAGATCCCCTGTGACGCCATCTACCTGGATATCGACTATATGGACGGTTTTCGCTGTTTCACCTGGGACAAAAAGCGGTTTCCGAACCCCAAGAAGATGATCCAGGGGCTTGAAGCCGACGGGTTTAAAACAGTGGTGATGATTGACCCCGGCATCAAGATAGACCGGGATTACTGGGTGTACCGGGAGGCCCTCGAAAATGACTACTTCTGTAAACGGGCGGATGGCCCCATAATGCAGGGCAAGGTTTGGCCTGGTCCATGCAGCTTTCCTGATTACACCAAACCTGAAGTTCGTGCCTGGTGGGCAGAGCTCTACAAGAGTTTCCTGCAGGATTCCGGGGTGCACGCCGTTTGGAATGACATGAATGAGCCAGCTGTGATGGAGGTTCCCAGCAAGACCGCTCCTCTGGATACCCGTCATGATTACGATGGTCACCCATGCAGCCACCGCAAGGCTCACAATATCTATGGGATGCAGATGGTACGGGCTACCTATGAGGGTGTAAAGAAGTATATCTTCCCGAAACGGCCCTTTGTGATAACCAGGGCGGCCTACGCAGGTACCCAGCGTTACTCATGTACCTGGACTGGGGACAATGTAGCTACCTGGGAACACCTTTGGATAGCCAATGTACAGGTTCAGCGGTTGTGTATGAGCGGCATGTCTTTTTCCGGTTCGGACATCGGAGGATTTGCAGAACAGCCTAACGGAGAGTTATTTGCTAGATGGGTGCAACTGGGAATTTTCCATCCCTTTTGCCGGGTACATTCCAGTGGGGACCACGGGGATCAGGAACCCTGGTCCTTTGACGAGGAGGTGACAGCAATCGTTCGGAAATTCATCGAACTCCGTTACCAGCTCCTGCCGTATTTGTACACCATGTTTTGGAAGTACGTCAGCGAAGGGGTTCCCATGCTGAAGTCCCTGGTGTATTACGATCAATTGGACCACCAGACGCATTTCAGGACAGATGAATTCATCTTCGGGGAGCAGATCCTGGTCTGTCCTATTCAGGAGCCCAATGCCAAAGGCCGCCGTATGTATATTCCCCGTGGAAAATGGCACAACTACTGGACGGGTGAGGTGATCGAAGGCGGTATGGAGAAATGGGTCGTAGCGGATATCGACAAGATCCCCATATTTATTAAATCAGGAGCCATCATACCCAAATACCCCGTACAGCAGTACGTTGGGGAGAAAACGATAGACCAACTGATCCTTAATGCCTATTATGTTCTGGGGACTGAAACTTCTACCGTATATGAGGATGCACAGGATGGCTACGATTACAAAAAGGGGGAATACAGTTTGAGAAATTTCAAGCTGACCGGGAAAGAAAAGGAACTGATCATTCAGCAATTTAAAGGAGGAACATATACCACGCCCTATGATACCCTGAAGGTCAACTTCATAGGATTACCCTTTAAGATCAAAAAGATACAGGTGGACAATGAACCCGTGGCGCTCAAAGAGGTGCGGTTGAATGGCGATAATACTATTGAAGTCAACAAGAATTTCACTTCTTTGGTGATCAGGGGAAAGTGATAAATCATTATTTTTAGCAGGGTAAAGTTAACCTTTAGCCATGAAAAGATATTTGTTGTCCTTGCTATTATTCATGGGTGTCGTGGCCTGCAAGACTAACCCTTTTACGGGTAAAAGCACCCTGAATTTTTACGGGAACGAAAGCCTGTTCCCAACCTCCTTCGCCGAATATGACAAATTCCTCAGTGAAAATAAAGTCATCACGGGTACGTCCGAGGCGGCCATGGTCACGCGTGTCGGACAGCGCATTTCCAAAGCAGCGGAACGCTGGTTGACGGCTAACGGATATCCAGGATATCTGAAGGACTATCGCTGGGAATACAACCTGGTTAATGACAAGAACGTAAATGCCTGGTGCATGCCCGGTGGTAAGATCGTATTCTACACGGGTATTCTTCCTATCTGTGAAGACGAAGCAGGCATTGCAGTAGTGATGGGTCATGAGGTTGCCCATGCCCTGGCGGATCACGGCGCACAGCGGATGAGTGCTCAGACCCTGCAGGCCATAGGGATGGCAGCTGGCAATGTTGCCATCCAGGACGATGAAGACCGGTTGTTATTCAATACTGCTTACGGGGTAGGTACCACCCTGGGCGGTACCCTTCCCTTTAGCAGGAGTCATGAGACGGAAGCCGATCGCATCGGAATTCAAATCATGGCCATAGCGGGTTATGACCCGGGAGCGGCCCCTGAACTCTGGAGGCGCATGAAGGCCAATAAGAATGGAGGTCCTCCGGAATTTATGAGTACGCATCCCTCCGATGACAGCAGGATCGCCAACCTTAACAAATGGGTGCCAATGGCAAAGGAAGAAGCCCGCAAATTCGGGGTAACGAGCTTTCAATAAATTCTCGTCCATCTGAAATATTGTATCTTCCTGCAATACCCGATAAGACGGGATCCCTATGCCCAAGATCACGCTTGAAAAAGGAAACAAGAAATTGCTCAATGCCTGGGCTTTTTATGACTGGGCTAATTCGGTATACAGCCTGGTCATCGCCTCGGCCGTTTTTCCAATTTATTACGGGGCGCTTTTTCGCATAGCTGATATAGAGAAGGTAGCTGTTTTTGGGGGAGAAATAGCCCGTGCCCCGCTCATCAGCTATGTTACTTCCGCCGCTTTTGTCTTCATTGCCCTGGTAACCCCATTGCTCTCGGGAATAGCAGACTACATGGGGAACAAGAAGGTTTTTATGAAATTTTTCTGTTATTTGGGCGGACTTTCGTGTATCGGCCTCTACTGGTTCTCCCTGGAAAACATCTATTTGGGCCTGTTGTGCTATTTTTTCGGACTCGTGGGATTTTGGGTGAGTTTTGCCATCAACAATTCCTACCTGCCCGATATAGCTTTCGAACAGCAGCAGGATCAGATCAGTGCCAGGGGTTTTTCCATGGGATATATTGGAAGCGTTATCCTGCTTTTGATCAACCTGGCAATGGTCATGAGTCCGGAAACGTTTGGTATTTCTGGCCATGCGGAAACTTCGGCTGAAATGCTGGCCATGCGGTATTCTTTCGTTTCAGTAGGTATCTGGTGGATCGTCTTCAGCCAGTATACCTTTTATCACCTTCCAAAGGGCAATAAACGGGGAGGGGCTCGGGAGAATATTATCTTCAATGGATTCAGGGAGTTGCGTTCAGTCTGGCGTCAGCTCGGGGAAGACCTGGTACTGAAGCGATACCTTGT
>JARRLI010000169.1:0-6105 GCA_037387145.1 Robiginitalea sp.
ATTCGGATGGGCGGGGCATGATCAATATCATTCGCCTGACCGAAATTCAGGACCGCCCAAAGCTCTTCTCCACATTTATGCTCAGCCTCCTGGCAGAGATCTACAGTACCTTTCCGGAGCAGGGGGATACGGATCAGCCAGAGCTGGTGCTTTTTGTTGATGAGGCGCATCTTATTTTCAAAGAAGCCTCCCCGGCACTGCTGGATCAGATCGAGAGCATTGTCAAGCTGATCCGGTCCAAAGGGGTTGGGGTTTACTTCGTCACCCAAAACCCGACCGATATCCCCAACGAGGTCCTGGCACAGCTTGGGCTTAAGATACAACACGCCCTGAGGGCCTTTACCGCAAGAGACCGCAAGGCGATCAAGCTTACCGCTGAGAATTACCCGCTCTCTGACTACTATGACACCAAGGAAGTACTCACCGCCCTGGGGATAGGCGAAGCACTGATAACCGCCCTGGATGAAAAAGGGCGGCCTACTCCCCTCGCAGCGACACTTATGCGGGCCCCAATGAGCCGGATGGACATCCTTAGCGAACAGGAATTGCGGGAGGTTATTTCCAGTTCCCGACTGGCAGGGTCTTACAATGAAACAGTGGACCGGGAAAGCGCCTATGAAATCCTGAATAAGAAAATAGCACGTGCCGAGGCTGAGGCCCAAAAGGAACCCGAAAAAGCCCCCACAGGCCGAAGCCGAAGCCGGGGATATCAACGGCAGGACCCGCTTATAAAAGTACTGACCAGTGCCACGTTCATCAGGGGGGTCATGGGCATACTCAAAAAAGTGATCCGTTAACCACAATCATTTTAACACCAATTATATATTGTTCTATGAAAAAATATTTACTGCTGCTATGTGCAGTTCTCCTGTTTGCGCAATGCAAATCAGAACAGGAAGATCCTTTTCTCATCGGGAAGGACCGGGTTGGAAAACTATTGCAAACACATCGCCTTACAGACCTGGATGTGGTCTATCAATCAGATTCCCTGGTCCGGGATACCTCCAATTTGAATATGGGACGCAACGGAAAAATAGAAGTGTATGAGAAAGGAGGCAGCCACCTTCTTACCCTAACCCCGTCTGCGGACAGCATTCCGGGTATTGAGAACATACAGATCAGGGACCCGCGTTTTACTACTGCAGAGGGCATCCACCTCAACTCCACATTCGGGGATATCGAGAAGGCTTATGAGATCCGGAAAGTGATGGGTTCCCTGAATAATATTGTGATACTGCTAAAGGACCATCCGCTCTATGTTACCATCTCCAGGGAAGAACTTCCCGCAGCACTCCGCTATGGGGGAACCGATATAGAACCTGTACAGATCCCGGAAAAAGCGGGCATTAAATATATCATGGTTGCATGGGAATAAGGGCATCCTATTCAAAAAGGAGTTATCTTTAGTATACCAGGAAAAGCTGGCAGGGTTTATGCGATTCCAAACCATGATCCCCAGGTTTTATTCCTGTCCTGTGGGATAATCAGAAATACACCGCCCATGAATATCGAGACCCTGATCGACCGGCTTAAAACCATATATGAGGAAATTCTCAGGGAGGGATCCAGGACCAATGCACTTTCTGATTCCGTACATCCGGACTTCCGCCTCAGCGTACAGAACCTGTACCGGTATTTGATCCTGCGCAACTACGATTTAAGAGACCTTCACGACCCGCTATCGGACCTCGGCATTTCCTCTCTGCGATCTGCAGAAGGATATGTGCTGGGCAACCTGCATCACGTTCTCCGTCTGCTTCATCTTTTGGACGGCAAACTCTGGCCCGCTAGCCCCCCTCAGGAAAGTATCGGATATGCACAAAGCAAGGCACTTATAAGGGCACACAGCAATCGCCTTTTCGGAAGGCCTGCTGACTATTCCACCAAGGAGATCATGGTGACTATGCCGGAAGAAGCTGCAGACGACATCGAGCTCGTTGAACAAATGGCCATCCACGGGATGACCATTGCCCGGATCAATTTATCCCATGGAGATGAAATCATGTGGTTGGCAATGGTAAAGACCATTCGCGAGGCGAGCCGCAGAACCGGTAAAGACCTCCGTATCTACATGGATCTCGCAGGGCCAAAGATCCGTATTGAATTTCCCGAGCCAAGGGGTGAGGAGGGGAAAAAAGTCAAGACCCTGCCCATTTACGAGGGCATCTCCCTGTCATTGGAGAAAAAACCCGTGGACTATGGGCGTTTTAAAGAGGCAGTGGAACGTGCAGACGGAAACATTCCTATCCCCGTAAACCTCAGCATTCCTGAGGTCATAGATGCTCTGAAACAAGGAGATAAAGTGTTCTTCGACGACGGCATGGTCAGGGCGGAAATTACGCAGGCCTTCGAGGATACTGCTGTGGTCAGGGTCCTTAAAACGTTTAAAACAAAACTGAAGGCCAACAAAGGGATGAACCTGCCGCAGCTAACCCTTGAACTCCCTTCCCTTACCAAAAAAGACCATGAAGATCTTCCCTTTATAGCCAAGCATGCAGATATTCTGGGGTATTCCTTCGTCCAAAGGAAATCGGATGTTATCCGCCTTTTCGAACGCCTTAGGGAATTTGGTGACCAAATGCCGGGAGTGGTCCTGAAAATAGAAAACCAGAAGGCATTTAACCGCTTGTCGCTAATCCTGCTGGAAGGAATGAAACACAACCGGATCGGGGTAATGATCGCCCGTGGCGACCTGGCAGTGGAGATCGGCTTTGACCGGATCTCTGAAGTTCAGAATGAGATCCTCTTGCTTTGTGAGGCGGCCCATGTGCCGGTCATCTGGGCAACCCAGGTGCTGGACAACCTGGCCAAGAAAGGAATCGCCACCCGGGCAGAAATTAGTGATGCTGCCCTTTCCGTGCGCTCTGAATGCGTCATGCTGAATAAGGGGCGCTATATACTGGATGCCATTTCGGAACTCCAAACCATCCTGGACCGGATGGAATCCCATTCCTCCAAAAACAAGAATGCCCTCAGGCCGCTGAGCATAGCCCGCAGGAATCTCAAGCGGATAAGGAAAATGCAGGCAAACCCAAATAGATAAATACCCGGATATACGGCTGTGGTATCGGAGGGTAAATGCTATCTTCGATCCGCAAACTATACCCATGAATAAGTTACATCCTACGCTGAGGACCTTATTGGCAAAAACATACGGAAAGTGGTTTAACCTGGTTGCCATTTTCAGCCCACCCGCAGCCGCCAAACTGGCCTTCAACACCTTTGCCAAGGTCCGGAAAGGAAGGGTTCAGCCAAGGCAACAGGCCTTTCTGGATGAGGCCAGGCACTCTCAGGAGGAAGTAGTCGGACAAGTTATACAGACCTACCAATGGACGGGGGAAGGTCCCCGGGTACTTCTGATCCATGGATGGGAGAGCAACTCCTTCCGATGGAAAAACCTCATTGCCGTATTGCGGGAGGCGGGGTTCCATGTCATTGCCTTCGATGCTCCGGCCCATGGATATTCCACAGGTAAAATCCTGCATGTTCCCCTGTATACAGAATGTGTAGAACACATGGTGCAAACCTTTGACCCCAAATATATCATTGGGCACTCCGTGGGCGGAATGACTGCCCTCTACCATGCACACCGGCATCCGAACGAATCCGTAGAAAAAGTAGTCACCATCGGATCCCCGGCCGAATTCGAGGAAATCGTCACCTCCTACCAGCAGCTTTTAGGGTTCAACGACAGGGTGCTAAAAGCATTCGATGCCCTTATTTTTGAAGAATTCGGCTACCACGTACACGAGTTTGCCACCCATCGGTTTATCAAGGGTAATCCAAAAAAGGGATTGCTCCTGCACGACAGGCTCGACCAGATCGCCCCCTTTCATGCCTCCCAGAAGGTTCATGATGCCTGGGAGGACAGCGTCCTGATCCCTACGGAAGGCCTCGGCCATTCGATGCACCAGGAGGATGTGAACAGGAAGATCGCCGAATTCCTGATACCGGGAAACCCTGGGCTGTGAGGAGGGCCGCAGCAGTGATCAGTGGGTGGATTTTAACCTTTTCGGCCACCAGGTGGTGATCCACTACAAACCTAAAACAGAGACGGAAGACCTGCACACTAACCCCGTTGACGGGAAGCATGTACCGGTCCCCCATTATGGGGTGGTGCTGCCCTGGGGAACCTTTCAGACATTTGCGGGCGAACTAAAGGATAAGGGCATCTCCTTCGTGATCGAACCCTACATCCGATTTGAAGGACAGGTGGGGGAACAGGCCACTATGTTCTTCCTTGACCCTGCCGGAAATGCCCTGGAATTCAAGGCCTTCCGGAATATGGACCAGTTATTTGCCAAATAACCTATTCTTTCTTTTTGAAATACCGGTGATACAACCACAGGCCTGCGCCGTAGACCAGTGCAAAAATCAAGGCTTGCCATCCTTCCTGTTTGAGGACTTCCGGAGCGATGCTCCGTTCCGATGCTCCGTTCCAGCATTAGGGAGATCCCCCAGTAAAGCAATCCCCCGATGATGGCTTGGGTGCTGATGCGTTTTAAGGTCATTCGTTTTCCGTGTTTTTTGATTTGAGTGCATTGATTTTATGCAACCCTGCCGGGATCCGTTTTTCAAAGCATAGGCTGTTTTCGACCCCCTTGTAGGGCCCGTAATTCTCAATCCTGCGGTACTGGTGTTTCCGATAGAAAGCGACTGCCTCAGGTTGGCGCTTCCCCGTTTCGAGGACCATACGACCATAGCCCTCCTCAGATGCCCAGCGTTCCAACTCTTGCAGAACCCTCGCTGCCAGGCCTTTTCCCCTGTACGGGTCCCTGGTAAACATCCTTTTTACTTCGAGGCTATCCGGGCTGAACTCTTTCAGGGCCCCGCAAGCCACCACCTTACCTCCCAGATCTGCCAGCACCACGCGGTCCAGGCCTTCCAGGCCATTATACTGGTTGTAAAACCCATGCTCAGGGCCATCCCGTTCGGCCAATTCAGCATCCAAAAGGGATACGAGCTCCCTGAAATCGAAATTTTTTGAATCCGTCCGTTCCAGTTTGGTGGTTTTGGTATCCATAACCTAGCCTAATTGCAAACCGCTTCTGCGTACCCAGAAATAGGCGAAGATTAGATTGGGCACCCAGCAAAGCCAGGCGACGATACTGTAGGCGATCAAAAACTCCCCGAAGATCAGGATCAGTATGGGCATCCATACACGCAGCATAACTGCTGCGAAGCAGGCGGCAAAACTATAGATCATATATCCCTCGTGCTTGGTCAGGTCTGAGGCCCTGACAGCCGTATAGGCCCGGAAGGTGAAAAAGATCCAAAAGACACCGAGCAGGAAAAACCCAAGTCCGGGTACCCAACCCCCTGTAACGAAGAAAGACAGGTAGATACCACAAGCCCCGCTAATAAGGGCCGAGATCACATAGACCTTGCCCAGGCGCCGGTGCCAGGGGAGGTACCTCCTGCGCAGTTCCCTGCTGAACTGGGTCCATCCGGTGAGGAGGGAGATCCCTCCAAAACAGATGTGGCCATGATAAGGATCGCCATCATTCCAAAGGCCACCCAGGCTACTTTGTTGGTTCTCGGTTTCATAGGCGCAATACCAGTGATTAATGTGTCTTATTTATATCTCCAGCTTCGCAGGTCCGCACCGGCCGGGGCTGATTTTGCTATCCGATCCATGATCTTGGGCACGTACATACTGTTGTACCGGAGCCGGCTGATGTGGTTCGGTTGCTCGGGGTCCCCGTTCCAGCAATGCTCCGCACGGTCCCCGTACAGGACTTCGCCTTCGTAGTAGGGATCTGTTGTGCCTTCCAGAAAGTCCTCCATCAGGTAGACCGCATTATTGAGATAGTAATTATCCATGTCCCCGCAGTAGATATGGATCTTCCCCCTCAGGCTGGGGCCCAGCTTGTCCCAGTCCCTTTCCAGGATATGGCGCAGGTCGTAATTCTCCCGCCAGTATGCTGCTACCTCATGGTCGATCTCCCCCGTCCTTTTATCCCAGAGTCGCTGCGGGTATCCATCAGAGCCTTGTGGGGAATAGGTGGCCTCCCAAATATCCCACTGCTGGCCGGAACGGCTTTTATCCCCAAGGGCCAGCTCCATATGGTTGTATTCCCGCACAGTGGTCTGTACATTCCCCAG